>JBFKCU010000241.1:0-4770 GCA_041620115.1 Burkholderiales bacterium
CGCAGGAGTTCACGCCGGCGCGGGCTGCGTGAAGCAAGATAGATGGGTTTGTCAGCCATGGGGCAGGAACATCGTCATATCCATGCATTCATGTGCGGCGAGAAAACCGGCCGTATTCGTTCACCCGGCTCACTGTTCACTCCCGATGATACGGGTGATTGGCCAGCAACGACGCCGCACGATACAACTGTTCGGCCAGAATCACTCGCACCAGACCATGCGGCAGCGTCAACGGCGACAGCGACCACAGCAGGTCCGCTCCCTCCTTGACGGCGGGCGCAAGCCCGTCGGCCCCGCCGATCACGAACGCCAGGTCACGCCCTTCGCCGCGCCAGCGTTCCAGGTATTCCGCCAGCCGGCGCGTGGCAAATCCGCGGCCATGCTCGTCCAGCACCACGCGACGCGCGCCCGCGGGGACGGCTTCATTGATGCGGCCCGCCTCGCTGCCGAGCCAGCGCGCTACGTCTGCGCTGCTGCTGCGCTGTGCCGGCTTGAGCTCCTTCAACAGCAGCGGCATCTCGCGAGGCATGCGTTTTGCATACTCGTCGAACCCTGCCGTCACCCACGCCGGCATGCGATGGCCAACGGCAAGCACAAACAACTTCACTGCCCGGTGCGGCGCCGCGGAGTCTTGCGCGTCGCAGCCTTGCGTGCGACCGGTTTACGTGCAGACGATCGGGCCCCCGCCGGCTTGGCCGCCGCCGGCCGCTGCGGCCCCCAGATTTCCTCCAGGTTGTAGTACTGGCGTATGGCCGGCTGCATCACATGCACGATAACCGCACCCAGATCAACCAGCACCCATTCGCCGGTCTGCGCACCTTCGATGCTGAACACCTTGCCGCCCGCCTTTTTGACTTCTTCGCACACATTGTTGGCCAGCGCGCGCACCTGGCGATTGGATTCACCGCTGACAATGATGACCTTGTCGAAGAGCGCAGTCATTTTGCGGACGTTAAAGACAACGATGTCACGCCCCTTGATGTCTTCCAGCGCGGCGATGGCGGTCTTGGTGAGTTTCTCAGGTCCCATTAATTTCCAGTATATAACTTGTGATCTTGAATATATTGACAAACGGCATCGGGCGTCAGGTAGCGGATGCTGGCGCCCTGGCGCGTAGTCTCGCGAATCAGTGTTGCCGAAATATCGAGCTCGGTAATCGGCACGACCACGATGCCGCCGGCGGGGGCAAGATGCACGGCCAGCGGTTGCTGCATCAGCCGCGCCTGGTACTCCGCGGCCAGTGGTTGCGGCATGCGTGAGTGCCAGGTATCGACGGAAAATCCCGGGCGATAGGCAACGGCAATATGACTCAGCTCGAACAACTGGTGCCAGCGGCTCCACGTGGCGAGATCGAGAAACGCGTCAGCGCCCAGCAACAGCACCAGCGACTGCGCCGCACCCGTTTCCTCACGCAGCAGCGTCAGCGTATCGACGGTATAGCCGAGATCGGGCTTGCCGATTTCACAATCGTCCACCCGGAACAGGGGGTTGCCCGCGACCGCCTGCTGCACCATGGACAGCCGGTCGGCCGCCGCGGCGCCCGGTGCGACACGGTGCGGCGGCGTGCCGCTAGGCACGAATCTCACCTCGGCCAGCCGCAGCTTCTCCGCGACTTCCTGGGCGAGCCGCAAATGTCCGTAATGGATGGGATCGAATGTACCGCCGAGTATGCCGATGGGGGCAGCAGTCATTCAGTGCCGGTTCCGTAACGTATCGCGCATAAACACCGAGGCAACCGCTCCGTGGCGCGACAGGACGAGGCGATTACAGCACCAGCCGGCGAATGTCGGACAGCACCCTCGCCAGATAGGAACTGAACCGGGCACCCAGTGCGCCGTCGATTACGCGGTGATCATAGGACAGCGACAGGGGCAGCATCAGCCGCGGCGTGAAATCCTTGCCGTTCCATACCGGCTTCATGCCAGCCTTGCCCACCCCCAGTATTGCCACTTCGGGCGCATTGATGATGGGTGTGAAAAAAGTGCCGCCGATGCCGCCGAGGCTGGATATGGAAAAGCATCCGCCCTGCAGGTCGGTCGGCGCAATCTTGCCGGCGCGCATGCGCGCACTGAGGTCGCCGAGCTCCTTGGCAATCTCGAGCAGACCTTTCTTGTCGACGTCGCGGATCACCGGCACGACCAGTCCGTTCGGCGTGTCGACGGCGACGCCGATGTGATAATAATTCTTCAGCACCAGGCTCTCGCCGTCGGCCGAAAGCGACGCATTGAACTGCGGAAATTTCTTCAACGCCACCACCGAAGCCTTCATCAGGAAGCCCAGCATCGTGAACTTGATGCCGCTTTTCTCGGCATCGGCCGCCTGCGATTTGCGGAAGGCTTCCAGTTCAGTGATGTCCGCCTCGTCCTGCTGGGTCACATGCGGGATGCTGACCCAGTTGCGATGCAGAAAACCGCCCGACAATTTCTTGATGCGCGACAGCGGCTCTGTTGTCACCGGACCGAACTTGGAGAAATCCACGGGCTGCAACGGCGGCAGGTTGAACCCCGCGCCACCGGCCGCTGGCGCGCCGGCGGGGCGCGCCAGTTCACCCTTGACGTAAGCCTGCACGTCCTCCTTGAGTATCCGCTCCTTGGGTCCCGTGCCCTTGACCCGCGACAGCTCGACGCCGAGTTCGCGCGCGAACCGGCGTATCGACGGGCTGGCGTGGGACAGGCCGGCTGCAGAGTCCGTCGCGACCGCTGGCGAGGTCGCCGCCGGAGCCGGCGCGGGCGCTGCTGCAGGCGCCTGCGGTGCAGGCGCGGGTTTGGCGGGCTGAGGGGCTGCTGCCGCGGGTGCCGGCTTCTTCGCGGGCGCAGACTCCGCCGGCGCGGCATCGCCCGCCTCCAGCGTCAGCACCAGGGTTCCCGCTGAAACCTTGTCGCCGACCTTGAGGCTTACATTCTTGACCACGCCGGCGGACGGCGATGGCACGTCCATGGTCGACTTGTCGGACTCGAGCGTGACCAGTGAATCCTCGGCCTTGATGGTGTCACCGGGTTTGACCAGCACCTCGATTACCGGAATGTCCTTGAAATCGCCGATATCGGGAACTTTGACTTCGATTGCGTTTGCCATGGGCTGGGTCCGTATCAGACGGTTACCGGATTGGGTTTGTCGGGGTTGATGCCGTATTTCTTGACCGCGGCCGCAACGGTTTTGCGCGGCAGCAGTTCCTGGTCGGCGAGCGCCTTCATCGCAGCCACTGCCACATAATGGCGGTCGACCTCGAAAAACTGGCGCAGCTTGCTGCGCGTATCCGAGCGGCCGAAGCCGTCGGTGCCCAGCGTGATGAAGTTATGCGTAGGCACGAACGCGCGGATCTGGTCGGCAAATATCTTCATGTAATCGGTAGCAGCAACCACCGGGCCTGCGCGGTCCTTCAAACACTGCTCGACATGACTCAGCCGCGGCGCCTGGTCCGGATGCAGCAGGTTCCAGCGCTGCACGTCCAGACCGTCGCGGCGCAGCTCGTTGAAACTGGTCACGCTCCAGATGTCCGCGGCGATGCCGAAATCCTTCTCCAGCAGCTCGGCGCCTGCGATGACCTCGCGCAGAATGGTGCCGCTGCCGAGCAATTGCACCTTGGGCTGGTTCTTCTTGGCCTTGCCCTCGGCAAAAAGGTACATGCCTTTGAGTATGTTCTTCTCCACGCCCTCCGGCATCGCCGGGTGCGTGTAGTTCTCGTTCATCACGGTGATGTAATAGAACACATCCTCCTGCTCCTGATACATCCGGCGCATGCCGTCCTGGATGATCACGGCAAGCTCGTAGGCAAAGGTCGGGTCGTACGACACGCAATTCGGTATCGTGGACGCAAGCACATGGCTGTGTCCGTCTTCGTGTTGCAGGCCCTCGCCATTCAGTGTCGTCCGTCCGGCAGTGCCGCCGAGCAGAAAGCCACGCGCCCGCAGGTCACCGGCGGCCCAGGCCAGGTCGCCGATACGCTGAAAACCGAACATTGAATAGAAGATGTAAAACGGGATCATCATCATGCCGTTGTTGGCGTATGAAGTCGCCGCGGCAATCCACGATGACATCGCGCCGGGCTCGTTGATGCCTTCCTGCAGGATCTGCCCGCCCTTGTCTTCCTTGTAGAACATCAGCTGGTCGGCGTCCTGCGGTGTGTAGAGCTGGCCGACGTGCGAATAAATGCCGAGCTGGCGGAACATGCCTTCCATGCCGAAGGTGCGCGACTCGTCGGGCACGATGGGTACCACGCGCCTGCCGATCTTCTTGTCGCGGATGATGGTGTTGAGTATGCGCACGAACGCCATCGTCGTGGAAAACTCGCGGTCCTCGCTGCTCTTCAACTGCGCCTCGAACGCGGACAGCGGCAGCACCTCCAGCGACTCCACCTTGCGCTTGCGCGCGGGCAGCGAACCGCCCATGGCTTCGACGCGGCTGCGGAGATACTGCATCTCGGGCGAATCTTCCGGAGGCTTGTAAAACGGCACCTCTTCCAGCTTGTCGTCAGGAATCGGCAGCTTGAAGCGATCACGGAACGCGCGGATCGATGCCGTACCCATTTTTTTCTGCTGATGGGTGATGTTCTGGCCCTCGCCGGACTCGCCCATGCCGTAACCCTTGACGGTCTTGGCCAGAATCACGGTCGGCTGCCCCGTGTGTTTCATCGCAGCGGCGTAGGCCGCGTACATCTTGTGCGGATCATGCCCGCCGCGGTTCAGGCGCCAGATCTCATCGTCGGACATGTTGGCCACCAGTGCCGCGAGTTCCGGGTACTTGCCGAAAAAATGCTCGCGCACAAATGCG
>JBFKCU010000242.1:0-4759 GCA_041620115.1 Burkholderiales bacterium
GAAGGCGTCAGCGGCGTCTGGATCAGCTTTCGCATCGATGCAGAAGAATACTGGGTGTCGCTGCCGCGTTCTCGCATCGAGCGCGATGAGCCCCTGCGCTGGATCGGCTGGGGGGCACTGGTCCTCGCACTTGCACTCATCGGCGCGTTCCTGGTGGTCGCTCGCATCAACCGGCCGCTGCGCGAATTGACCCGCGCCGCGGAACAGCTCGGTCGCGGCACGATGCCGCCCCAGGTCACCGAAGCCGGTCCGGTGGAAATCCGCACGCTGGCACACGCGTTCAACCAGATGGCCGCAGACCTCCAGCGTCAGGACGAAGAACGCGCCTTGCTGCTTGCCGGTGTGTCGCATGACCTGCGCACGCCGCTCTCCCGCATCCGCCTGGCCCTGGAAATGCTCGATGACCGCGGCACGGCAGATCTCAAGGCCGGCGTGGTACAGGACATCGACGACATTGACGGCGCCATCAGCCAGTTCCTCGATTTCGCCCGGCCGATCGATGCCGAGCCGCTGGCGGCAGATACCGACCTGAACGTGCTGGCGCAGGCGGTCGTGGAACGCTACACGCGCAACGGCAAGGACGTGCATCTAAAAACCGCCCCCCTGCCGCCCAAACACTTGCGCCGGCAGGCAATGCAGCGCCTGCTCGCCAACCTGATCGACAATGCGTTACGCCACGGCGACGGCAACGTGGAAGTGGTGACGGGCCGCGATGGCGCGCTCACCTATATCGAAGTTCTTGACCGCGGGCCCGGCATCCCTGCAACCGATGCGGCGCGGATGCTGCAGCCGTTCACGCGCATGAACAGCGCACGCTCGACCAGCGGCACCGGTCTGGGTCTGGCCATCGTCGATCGCATTGCCCGGCTGCACGGCGGCACCGTGCGCTTGCTGGCGCGCGAAGGCGGCGGCCTGCGCGTGCGTGTTGAACTGCCCTAACGCCGCAGCCGGAACGAGGTATTGCGCAAGCGGATCGACAACACGCGCGCCATCGCGAACAGAAAATCGCGTGCCAGCGCCGGGTCGGTCTCGCCGAACCGGGTGAATGCTTCGAACGGCAGCAACAACAGATTGCCGTCGGTCACGGCCCAGACATTGGCTGACCGCGGCTGCCCGTCGAAAAAGGACTGCTCGCCGAGCACGCTGCCGGCACTGATGCGCGCCAGCGACGTCATGCTGACGCCGTCGACCTGGGTCACGCCGACCTCCAGCGCACCGGCCGTAACCAGGTACAGCGAGCGATCCGTGCCGCCGCGCTGGATCACCACCTCACTCGCCCGGAACGGCCGCGGCGTGGTATGCGCCAGCAGCCTGTGCCATTCTTGTTCACCCCATTGCGGCAGCGTCAGCACATCGGGACTGGCACGGTAGGGTTCTGCACGCGCAAATACCGAAACCCATTCAACACTGTTCATGTGAGCCTTAAGCGGGAAACCGGGGAAGAGCGGTGATTATAGGCCCGCGCTGTGCTGTAGCGGCCATTTACCCACAATGCGGTAACGGACACCGCGCACAGCCGGTTCCGAGCACGCCAGCACAAAATCCTCTGCATGCCACCGCAACGGTTCGATATTCTCCCGTGCCGGCGTCGTGCGGGCATCGCGCAGCAACGTCACATGCGGCTTGAACCGGCGCCGTTCGGTGCGGAATCCGTCAGCGTGCAGGCGCGCGGCGAGCCGGTCGACAAGCGAAGCGAGATCATGCGGACAGGCCGTCGTTCCGGCCCATACCAGCCGCTGCGTGCGCCACCAGCCGATGCAGTCCAGTGTCAGCGCAAAAGATGCGGCGCCGAGCCCGGCAGCAATGTGCTGCAGTTCGGGCAAGCGCCCCGCCGGCACGTCCCCGATAAAAGCCAGCGTCATGTGCAGGTTTTCCGCCGGTGTCGGCCTGCCACCGCAAGCCTTGCGCAATGCACCCGCCGCCGCAGCCAGTGCAATGCGCACCCGGTCGTCGGGCCACAGTGCAAAAAACAGCCGCAGCGGACGCTCAGCAGCGCTGCTCATGCCTGCGCTCAGTCGTCGGCCCCGGTGTCCGTGGAACGCGACAGCAGCAACACCACCGCCTCGGCGACTATGCCTTCGCCGCGACCGACGAAACCCAGCCGCTCTGCAGTCTTGGCCTTGATGTTGACGCAATCCTCCGTCACGCCGAGGTCGGCGGCGATGTTTGCGCGCATGGCGGGAATGTGCGGCGCCATTTTCGGCGCCTGCGCGATGATGGTCGCGTCGACATTGCCGACCGCAAAATTGCGCTCACCCAGCAACCGCATCACCGCGCGCAGCAGTTCACGGCTGTCGATGCCCCGGTATTTCGGTTCCGTATCAGGAAAATGCCGGCCGATGTCTCCCAGCCCAGCCGCACCGATCAACGCATCGCACAGCGCGTGCAGCAGCACGTCGGCATCGGAATGTCCGGCGAGGCCGCGCTCGAACGGTATCGTCACGCCGCCGATGACCAGCTTGCGCTCCGCGACCAGCGCGTGCACGTCGAAGCCCTGTCCGATCCGCATGATCAACCCGTCGCTTTCAAAATCAGTTCCGCCAGCGCCATGTCTTCCGGATAGGTGACCTTCAAATTGGCCGCACCCCCCTGCACCAGTTTCGGCCTGGCCCCGGTCTGTTCCACGGCACTGGATTCGTCAGTGACCGCGGCGATGTCCGCACGGCGCAAGGCTTCGAGCAGAACCCGGTAGCGGAACATCTGCGGCGTCTGCGCCCGCCACAAATAATCACGCGTCTCAGTCTGCATCACCTCGCCGGCTGCATTCGCCCGTTTCAGTGTGTCGGCCACGGGGACGGCAAGCAGCCCTCCCACGTCGTTGTCACCGACCTCCGCGATCAGCCGGTCAATGTCGGCGGCCTGCAGACAGGGCCGCGCCGCATCGTGCACCAGCACCCAGTCGGCGGCGTCTATGGCGTCATTCGCCGCGAGCAGTCCATTGAACACGCTGGCCGCCCGCGTGTCACCGCCGCAAAACAGCGCGGTGAGCTTGTCGCCGCAGCCGCTCCAGTCGCAGGCGCCAAAGCGGGTGTCGCCCGGCGCCAGCACGACAAACACTTCGGCGATCCGCGGATGCGCGCATAAACGGCGCACCGCATGCTCGATCAGCGGCCGTCCGGCAAGCGGCGCATACTGCTTGGGCGTTACACTGCCCATGCGCGAACCGCTGCCGGCGGCAGGAATGAGGGCTATATAGCGCGGCTTCGCAGGAGGCACGTTTTCGCAATCTGCTGATTTTATTGGTATTGTAACAGTGGCCCTCGCACCAACAATGACGTCGCCTTTTTTTGCGACAACATCTTGATTGGCCACCGCCTTGCCCGCATGTAAAGATATGGAACATCGATCAACCGCCATACGCCCGCCTGCCGTCGCCAGCCTGTTCTACCCGGCCGATGCGATTGAACTCGCGCACACGGTTGACGCCCTGCTCGCCGCAGCCCCTGTGGATCCGGGACATGCGGCGCCCAAAGCGATCATCGCGCCGCATGCGGGCTACATTTATTCGGGCCCGACCGCAGCGCGCGTCTATGCCCTGCTGCGCCCGCTGCGCTACCGGACCCGCCGCGTCGTGCTCCTCGGTCCCACACACCGGGTCGCCGTACGCGGGCTGGCGCTGCCCGATGCGGGCAGTTTTCGCACGCCGCTGGGCGATGTGCCGCTCGACCTGGCAGCGATGGCCACGCTGCGCCGGCTGCCGCAAGTCGTGGTCAGCAACGCAGTGCACGCACAGGAGCACTCGCTGGAAGTGCACCTGCCTTTCCTGCAAACGGTCCTCGACAATTTCGCGCTGGTTCCCCTCGCGGTCGGTGATGTGAGCCCGGACGACGTGGCGGAGGTTCTGCGCCTGTTGTGGGGGGGCGACGAAACGCTGATCGTTGTCAGTTCCGACCTGTCGCATTTTCATCGTTACGCCGACGCCCAGGCACTGGACCGCGCGACCGCCGACGCCATCCTGGAACTGCGCTCCGATCTGAATCACACGCAAGCCTGCGGCGCCACGCCGGTGTGCGGCCTGACGCTGCTGGCGCGTGAGCGGGGCCTGCAAACCGAACTGGTCGGTCTGTGCAATTCCGGAGACACCTGCGGCGACAAGGACCGCGTCGTCGGCTACGCGTCGTTCGCCTTTCACGAGCCCGCACACCATGGACGCTGATAGCGGACGCATCCTGGTGCCGCTGGCCCGCGGCGCGATAGCGCGCGAACTGGGGCAGACTGCACCGTCGGTCGCGGAGGCCGCGTGGCTGCGTGCGCCCGGCGCCACCTTCGTCACCCTGACCCGCGACGGTCAGTTGCGCGGCTGCATCGGCACGCTCGCCGCACACCGCCCGCTGGTGGACGATGTCACCGCGAACGCGGTCGCGGCCGCATTCAGCGATCCGCGCTTCAAGCCACTGACCCGTGATGAATTTACTGCCGTCAGGATCGAGGTGTCACTGCTATCACCGGCCGAACCCCTGGCCTGCGACGACGAGGCAGGCGCACTCGCGCAACTGCGCCCGGACATCGACGGTTTGATTTTCCAGTACGGCCATCACCGCAGCACCTTCCTGCCGCAGGTCTGGGAACAACTCCCGGATCGCGCCGAGTTTCTGGCTCAACTCAAGTACAAAGCGGGACTGCCGCCGGATTTCTGGAGCAATGAGGTGAAACTCTCGCGCTATACGGTGTCCAAGTGGCATGAAACCGACTCCTGAGGCAGACCTGATGCAGGCACCGCAAGAAATGCCGGCAGCGACTGACGCCGGTCATCCGGCAC
>JBFKCU010000243.1:0-4756 GCA_041620115.1 Burkholderiales bacterium
AATCCTCCAGTCCGCCGGACGTCACTGCACGGCGCACCAGTTCCGCCTCGGCTGCCGTGCCGCTCTGCATCACGCGGATCAGGGGCAGCGTGGCCTTGCCCTCGGCCAGGTCGTCCCCGACATTCTTGCCGATGGCGCCCGCATCGCCCGAATAATCCAGGACATCATCGATCAGCTGGAAGGCCGTGCCGAGATGACCGCCGTAGGTCGCCATCGCCTCTTCAATTTCCGGTGGCGCACCAGCCACCATTGCGCCCAGCCTCCCCGCGGCCTCAAAAAGCTTGGCCGTCTTGAAACGGACAACCTGCAGGTAACTCGCCTCGTCCAGTCCGGCGTTATGGCAGTTCATCAGTTGCAACACCTCGCCCTCCGCAATGACATTGGTGGCATCAGCAAGCACCCGCAATACCCGCATATCTTCGACCTGAACCATCATCTGGAACGCGCGGGAGTAAACGAAATCACCAACCAAGACCGACGCCGCGTTACCGAACAGCGTATTGGCGGTAGGCCGGCCGCGCCGCAACGCCGACTCGTCGACTACGTCGTCGTGCAGCAGCGTTGCCGTGTGGATGAATTCCACCACGGCGGCAAGCGTGTGATGTGCGGATCCGCGATATCCGAGCGCGCCCGCGGACAACAAAACCAGCGCCGGCCGCAGGCGCTTGCCACCGCCGCCGATAATGTATTCTGCAACCTGCCTGATCAATACCACCTCCGAATGCAGGCGTTCGCGGATCACACGATCCACAGCTTGCATGTCGGCGGCGAGAAGCTGGCGTAGGTCTTCGAGGAACACGTTGCGGGCGAAAAAGACGAATGATAACAACATCGCCCGGTTCAGGGCAGCATCGTTAGTCGCGCAAACAGCACGGGTGGAAAACCTAACTCATTGATTTATCAAACCTATCCCTGCGAGCGGGATTATCAGGAAGTTTTGACTGTTGTGCCGCAGACTTGTATAATTTCCGGCTTTCTGTGGTTCGAGTTGAGAGGGGTTTCCCATGTATGCGGTAGTCAAGACCGGCGGCAAACAGTATCGCGTGAGCGCTGGCACCAAAATCAAGGTCGAACAACTGGCGGTCGAGGTCGGATCCGAAGTGACTCTGGATCAGGTTCTGATGATCGCCGAGGACGGCAACGTCAAACTCGGCAATCCGATGGTTTCGGGTGCAGCGGTCAAGGCGAAAGTCTTGGCGCAGGGCCGCGGCGACAAGGTGCATATTTTCAAAATGCGCCGGCGTAAGCATTATCGTAAGAGTCAGGGGCACCGCCAGAATTTCACCGAGCTCGAGATCACGGGCATTGCAGGCTAAGGAGCAAATCTAAATGGCACATAAGAAAGCAGGCGGCAGTTCGCGTAACGGTCGCGACTCACAGGCGAAGCGCCTCGGCGTTAAATGTTTCGGTGGCGAATTGATTCCGGCCGGCAGCATTATCGTGCGCCAGCGCGGCACCCGTATGCATCCCGGCGAAAACGTCGGTATCGGTCGCGATCACACGCTGTTCGCCAAAGTTGACGGGCGCGTGCAGTTTGCCGAAAAAGGCCCCCAACAACGCCAGACCGTGAGCGTCGTTCCCGCCTGATCGTTAAGTGTAAATCCTGAAAAGGCCCTGTTGAGCGACAGGGCCTTTTTTGTTTAAGGTCGCGATGAAATTCTTTGACGAAGCGCGGATTGAAGTGCACGCCGGCAAGGGCGGGGACGGCGTCGCCAGCTTCCGGCGTGAGAAGTTCGTGCCGCGCGGCGGGCCGGACGGCGGGGACGGCGGCCGCGGCGGCAGCATCATCGCGGTCGCCGACCGTAACATCAACACGCTCATCGATTACCGCTACGCCCGCATACACCGCGCCAAGAACGGCCAGAAGGGCATGGGGTCGGACTGCTACGGTCGTGCTGCGGAAGACATCGTTCTGCGCATGCCGGTCGGCACGGTGGTCAGCGATGCGGAATCCGGTGAAATGATCGCCGATCTCGCGCGGGACGGCGAAAGCCATGTACTGGCCAAAGGCGGCGCCGGCGGCCTTGGCAATCTGCATTTCAAGTCCAGCGTCAACCGCGCGCCACGACAATTCACGCACGGCGAACCCGGCGTTTCGCGTTACCTGAAGCTCGAGTTGAAGGTGCTGGCTGATGTCGGTCTGCTGGGGCTGCCCAACGCCGGCAAATCAACGCTGATACGCGCGATCTCCGCGGCACGGCCCAAGGTGGCTGACTATCCGTTTACGACACTGCATCCGAATCTGGGCGTGGTCAGGGTCGACGATAACCGCAGCTTCGTTGTCGCCGACATCCCGGGGCTGATCGAGGGCGCGGCCGAGGGCGCCGGGCTCGGGCATCAGTTCCTGCGCCACCTTGCACGCACCCGCCTGTTGCTGCATATCATCGACGTGGCCCCCATGGACCCGGCAGCGGATGTTGTGCGCGATGCCAAAGCCCTGATCCGGGAGTTGCGCAAGTATGACGAGGCGCTTTATCGCAAGCCGCGCTGGCTGATATTCAACAAGATCGACATGATTCCGGAGGCGGAGCGCGAGAAGCGCGTAAAGGCGTTGCTGAGGCAATTGGGCGCGACGCGCAAAAGCTTTACCATTGCCGCCATCAACGGTGAGGGTTGTAAGCCACTGGTGTACGCAGTCATGGACCATCTGCAGAACAGCGTACCGCGAAAAACGGCCGGAAAGGCAAAGACGAGCACTCCGAAATGAATGCGCAAGATCCGACGCAATCTGTCGTCAAGAATGCAAAGCGCCTGGTCGTCAAGGTCGGCAGCGGGCTGGTCACCAATGCCGGCCTGGGGCTGGATCACGCCGCATTAACCGGTTGGGCGGAACAGATCGCCCGGCTGCGCAAGGACGGCCGCGAGGTGGTCCTTGTTTCCAGCGGCGCCATCGCCGAGGGCATGCAGCGCCTGGGGTGGACGCGCCGCCCGCATGCACTGCACGAATTGCAGGCCGCGGCCGCTGTCGGACAGATGGGGATGGTACAGGTTTACGCGTCCTGTTTTCGCAGCCACGGACTGTTGGCATCGCAAATCCTGCTGACGCACGAGGATCTTGCCGACCGCAAACGCTACCTCAACGCGCGGTCGACCCTGCGCACATTGCTGGACTTGAACGTCATTCCGGTTATCAACGAAAACGATACGGTTGCAATCGATGAAATCCGCTTCGGCGACAACGACACGCTGGCCGCATTGGTCACCAACCTGATTGAAGCCGACGCACTCGTCATCCTGACCGACCAGCGCGGTCTCTACAACGCAGACCCGCGCAAGGTTCCTGATGCCGCCCCGGTCACCGACGGGGTTGCCGGCGATCCGTATCTCGAAACCATAGCGGGCTCCACAGGCAGCGCCATCGCGCGTGGCGGCATGCTGACCAAGGTACTCGCGGCCAAGCGCGCCGCACGCAGTGGCGCCGACACCGTGATTGCCTGGGGCCGCGAACCGGATGTGCTGCTTCGGCTGGCCGCAGGCGAACGCTTGGGAACGCAGTTACTGGCGCAACAGGCAACCGTTGCCGCGCGCAAGCAATGGCTCGCCGATCACCTGCAGGTACGCGGGCGTATCACGCTCGATGCAGGCGCGGTAAAGGCACTGATGGTGGACGGCAAGAGCCTGTTACCGGTTGGGGTAAGCAGCGCGTCGGGGAATTTCGAACGCGGAGAAGTGGTCAGTTGCCTGGATGAATCCGGCCGCGAAATTGCCCGCGGACTGGTCAACTACAGCTATACCGACACCTGCCGCATCCTGCGCACCCCGTCAGGCCAGATCGAAGCCAAGCTCGGCTACATCGACGAGCAGGAACTGATCCATCGGGACAACCTGGTCTTGCTCTGACCGGGCGTCAACCGCTGGAATCCATCCGCTGCGGCGGACCACGGCGCAGCGCCTCGACAATCTGCTCAGCCGTCTCCATCACGATTTTTCCGCGGCACATAAATTCGTCATAGAGCGTAATGTGGTGCGCATTGACCTGATTGCGCGCGATACGCCGCCACTGGGGGTTGCGTGCGCGAACCCACGTCTTGTCTGTGCGCCCGGTGGCGTAATACTTCTGTTCCCGGGAGACACAGCGTATGCCCTCAAACGACACGTTTGTCGCGCCGCCGGCGGTCTTGATAACAAGGGTGTAACGTACGACAGCATCCTTATCGACCGACACCGACTTTGAGTCAATAAAAAACCGGTGGGATGTGGCGGCGCCGACGTCCAGCGGGATCAGGTTCGCATCAACGGGGTAGGCCGGCATTTGCACCTGCAATTCAGCCCAGGGCTTGATTTCCCGGTCAAAAGCATAATCCCAGCCGTCCCACTCGGCACGAACGGTGCCCGACAATGTCAGGGCTGCGGCGAGCAGGCAGGCCAGCCAGTTACGCATGCTTTTCATGGAGCGGATTCTACCCGCAACCGGGGGCCTGCAGGCGTTGCAATGCCGATCGATACTAGGCGAGGTCGCCCAGCAAGGAGGCCCGCATCGCATCGGAAACGCGGGGAACCGTTGCAGCATAGTTCGCGTGGTCCACCCCGGCCGCCAGCGTGGCTCCGCCACGCAGCGCGCGGATCATCGCACCGTCAAGCTCGAACCGGAGAAAATGGACCGCAGATGTGTTCTGTTCATTGTCGCGCTCAAGGTCCTCATCCGCCACCGCATATACCCGCGCGCAATCCTGCACCTGCACCCAGACACGATCCTCGATCCCGATCAACTGCGTGAGCTTGATCCTGCGCTCGCCCTCGTCGGGATACTCGATCA
>JBFKCU010000244.1:0-4750 GCA_041620115.1 Burkholderiales bacterium
CCGCGGCACCGACGTGCTGAAGGCCCTGGCGCTGGGCGCCGATTTCGTCTTCGTCGGCCGCCCGTTCCTCTACGCGATTTCAGTCGGCGGCGAACACGGTGCGCAGCATGCAATCAACCTGCTGCGTAGCGAACTGATGACCGACCTCGCGCTGGTCGGCGTCAATTCACCGCAGGAAATGAAACCGGAGCTGTTGCTGGATCGAAAGGCCTATGAGTGGCGGGTTGCGGGCATAAACAAATAATCAATAAAATCAACTACTTATAACGAATCTCGTCCTGAGTCCTGGCAAGGCGCGCAAGAAGTAGCGGCTACACCGCCCCCGCTGCCTTCAACTCCGCAATCTGCGCCGCACCATAACCCAGCGCCGCGAGGATGGCATCGGTGTGCGCCCCCACGGCCGGCACCGCATCCATGCGCGCCTCGAAACCTTCGAAGGTCGCCGCCGGCAGCAGCGCCGGAATTTTCCCGGCGGGCGTATCGACCTCACGCCAGCGATTACGCGCCTGCAGCTGCGGATGATTCCACACCTCGTCCGGCGCGTTAAGCCTTGAGTTCGCAATGTCCGCGGCATCGAGCTTCGCCACCACCTCTTCACTGCTCCACGGCGCAAACGTGTTTTCGATCAGCGCCACCATTTCGGCGCGCGCCGCGGTGCGTTTGGTGTTGTTGTCGTAGCGCTGATCCTTCGCCAGTTCCGGCCGGCCCAGCACCTTGCCGCAGAAATTCGCCCACTCGCGCTCGTTCTGGATGCCGAACAGCACCTCGCCGTCCCTGGTGCGGAAACGCCCGTAGGGCACGATGGTCGCGTGGTCCGGGCCGCTGCGCCGCGGTGCCTTGCCCGAGTAGTGCGTGTAATACAGCGGATGCCCCATCCACTCGGCCATGGTCTCGAACATGGTGAGGTCGATGTGCGCACCCTCACCGGTGCGCTCGCGCGTGTAGAGCGCCGCAAGGATCGCGGCATAGGCATGCAGCCCGGTGCCGATGTCGGTAATGGAAATGCCGACCTTGGCCGGCGACTCCGGCGTGCCGGTCAGCGACATCACACCCGCCTCCCCCTGCACCAGCAGGTCATAGGCCTTCTTTTTTGAGTACGGCCCCGTGGTGCCGTAACCCGACACGTCGCAGACGATCAGCCGCGGATGTTTCGCTCTTAATTCAGCGCCACCCAGCCCCAGCCGCTTGGCCGCGCCGGGTGCCAGGTTCTGGATGAACACGTCGGCTTCGGCCATCAGCTTGGCGAGTATGTTCTTCGCCTCGGCATGCTTCACGTCCAGCGTCAGGCTTTCCTTGGAACGGTTCAACCAAACGAAGTAGGCCGACTGGCCCTTTACCGACTGGTCGTAGTCACGCGCGAAATCCCCGACCTTCGGCCGCTCGATCTTGATCACGCGCGCGCCGAGGTCGGCCAACTGGCGCGAGCAAAACGGCGCGGCGACGGCTTGTTCGAGGGCGACAACCGTGATGCCCTGCAATGGCAATGCGGCCATCAGAAGGAACGGGGCATGCCCAATACATGCTCCCCGACATACGACAGGATCAGGTTGGTCGAGATCGGGGCGACCTGGTAGAGCCGCGTTTCGCGGAACTTGCGCTCGACGTCGTATTCCGCCGCGAAACCGAAGCCGCCGTGGGTCTGCAGGCAGGCGTTGGCCGCTTCCCAGGATGAATCCGCGGCAAGCAGCTTGGCCATGTTGGCCTCCGCGCCGCAGGGCTGTTTGGCGTCGAACAGCGCGGCGGCCTTGTAGCGCATCAGGTTGGCCGCTTCGATGTTGACGTAGGCCTTCGCGATCGGGAACTGCACGCCCTGGTTCTGGCCGATGGGCCGGTCGAACACCACGCGCTCTTTGGCATACTTTGTCGCGCGATCGATGAACCAGTAGCCGTCGCCGATGCATTCGGCCGCGATCAGGATGCGCTCGGCATTCAGCCCGTCGAGGATGTATTTGAAGCCCCGCCCCTCCTCGCCGATGAGGTTCTCGACCGGCACTTCGAGGTTGTCGATGAACAGCTGATTGGTTTCATGGTTGACCATGTTGCGGATCGGCTTCACTTCCAGCCCGTTGCCGATCGCCTCGCGCAGGTCGACAATAAAAATCGACATGCCCTCGGACTTCTTCTTGACCTGATCCAGCGGCGTGGTGCGCGCGAGCAGGATCATCAGTTCGGAATGCTGGATGCGCGAGATCCACACCTTCTGGCCGTTGACGACATACTTGTCGCCCTTTTTCACGGCAACGGTCTTGATCTTGGTGGTGTCGGTGCCGGCGGTGGGCTCGGTGACGCCCATCGACTGCAATCTGAGTTCACCGGTGGCGATCTTCGGCAGGTATTTCTTTTTCTGCGCGTCCGAGCCGTGCCGCAGCACCGTTCCCATGTTGTACATCTGGCCGTGGCAGGCGCCGGAGTTGCCGCCGCTGCGGTTGATCTCTTCCATGATGATCGAGGCTTCGGTCAGGGAGAGACCCGAGCCGCCGTATTCCTCGGGGATCAGCGCCGAGAGCCAGCCCGCCTCGGTCAGCGCCCTGACGAACTCATCGGGATAACCGCGCGCTTCATCCACGCGCTGCCAGTAGGCATTGTCAAACTGGTTGCACACGGCGCGCACGCCGTCGCGCAGGTCGGCATGGCTGTTCGGGTCTGACATGATGGGATCACATGATGAAAAACTGGGAGCGCTGATTATAAACGAGCGCCCACGCCCCCGGCCGCGTGGATTGGAGCGCAGCGGTAAAGCGTCTACACTAAACATTCCACCAAAAGGAGTCCGCGTGCCCACCGACCAGCAAACCCGCGCCACATTGTGGCCCGACCAGATCTTTGACGTCATCAAGGCTGCCGGCGTCAGCCAGGTCTGTTACGTGCCCGATGCCGGCCATACCAAACTGATCAATCGCTGCCTTGCCGACAAAACCATGCACACGGTATCGCTGACCACTGAGGAGGAAGGCGTGGCCATGCTCGCCGGCACCTGGATGGGCGGCGCCCGGGGTGTGCTGCTGATGCAATCGAGCGGCGTCGGCAACTGCATCAACATGCTGTCGATGTTCCAGGAATGCCGCCTGCCGCTGCTGATGCTGGTGACCATGCGCGGCGTGTGGGGTGAGTTCAACCCGTGGCAGGTACCCATGGGCGGCAGCACGGCCGCCGCATTGGAGTCCGCCGGCGTCATTGTGCATTCAGCCGATCGCGCGGAAGAAATCAAGGACACTGTGCATGCCTCGGCGATGCTCGCCTTCCAAACTTATCGTCCGGTGGCAGTGCTGATTCAGCAGCGCGTGATCGGATTCAAGAACTGGAGCAAATAACATGGCGAAGAAAACCGCAAAATCAGTCACCGCGGCGGCACTCGACCGTCGCAAAGTCGTCGCGGCGCTCGTCCGCGACCGCGGCAACGCGCTGGTGGTCACGGGCCTGGGCTCTGCGACCTACGATACCTATGCGGTCGGCGATCACCCGCTGAACTTCTATCTGTGGGGCGGCATGGGCGGCGCGGCCATGGTCGGCCTCGGCCTCGCACTGGCCCAGCCCAGGCGCCGCGTGCTGGTGATCACCGGCGACGGCGAGATGCTGATGGGCCTCGGATCACTGGCGACGATCGCAGTCGAGGCCCCGAGAAACCTCGCCATCGCCGTGATCGACAACGGTCATTACGGCGAAACCGGCATGCAGCGCGCGCATACCTCGCGCGGCGTCGATATCGCCGGCATGGCCAAAGCCGCGGGATTCGCCGCGGCCGACACCATCCGCAGCAATGCCGATCTCTCCGCCTGGCTGGCCGTGTTCCACCGCAAGCCCGGCCCGGTATTCGGCGACATCAGGGTCTCGGCAGTGCCCGCGCCCATGGTGCTGCCGGTGCGCGACGGCACGGCAATCAAATACCGGTTCCGCGAAGCCCTGCTGGGCAAAGCGGCTTTCGAATAATCAGGGGATTCAGCATGGACACGGCACCCGGCACCCTCACGCGTTACAAAATGTTCATCGGCGGCGAGTGGGTCGAAGCCGCGGGCGGCGAGTATTTTCCCAGCGACAACCCGTTTACCGGAAAACCATGGGCGGAAATCCCGCGTGGCGGCCCCGAGGATGCGGCGCGTGCGGTCGCAGCCGCCCACAGGGCGCTGACCTCGGGCGAATGGCCCAAATTCACCGCCACCCGGCGCGGCGCGCTGCTACGCAGGCTGGGCGATCTGATCGGAGACAGGTCAAAGGACCTCGCCGCCATCGAAGTGCGCGACAACGGCAAGCTGTTTGCCGAAATGAGTGCGCAAACGGCCTACATGGCGCAGTGGTATTACTACTACGGCGGGCTGGCCGACAAGATCGAAGGCCATGTCATTCCCAGCGACAAGCCGGACACTTTCAACTACACGCGGTACGAACCGGTAGGCGTTGTCGTCGGCATCATTCCGTGGAATTCGCCGCTGCTGCTGGTGGCATGGAAACTCGCACCGGCGCTGGCCGCCGGCAACACGGTGGTGGTGAAACCTTCCGAATACACCTCGGCCTCGGTGCTCGAATTCATGAAACTCATCGAGCAGGCCGGATTCCCGCCGGGCGTGGTCAATGTGGTCACCGGTTTTGGCGCTGAAGTCGGCACGGCGCTGGTGGAACATCCCAAAGTCGCCAAGATTGCATTCACCGGATCCGATGCCACCGGCCAGAAGATCTACGCGGCAGCGGCCAAGGGCCTCAAGCGCGTCAGCATGGAACTCGGCGGCAAGTCACCCAATATCGTGTTCGACGATGC
>JBFKCU010000245.1:0-4744 GCA_041620115.1 Burkholderiales bacterium
CCGTGCTGACGCGTGACGGGGACTATTTCATGCCCCTGCACACGCGCGTCACCAAGGCGCGGCGGGTGCGCGCCGACCTGTTCGTGTCCATACATGCCGACGCCTTCATCAAACCCTCAGCCAACGGTTCGTCCGTATTCGCACTGTCGGAGCGCGGTGCGACCTCGGCCGCCGCCAGCTGGCTGGCGAAAAAAGAGAATGATGCCGATCTCATCGGCGGCGTTAATCTGGGGATCCAGGATCCGTATCTGAAGCAGACGCTGCTCGATCTGTCGCAGACGGCATCGATCAACGACAGCCTGAAGCTGGGCAAGGCGGTGCTCGCCGAAATGGGCGGCATTAACCGGCTGCACAAGAATTACGTCGAGCAGGCCGGCTTCGCCGTGCTCAAAGCGCCGGACATCCCGTCGATCCTGATCGAGACGGCCTTCATCAGCAATCCCGATGAAGAACAGAAACTGAAAAGCCCGGCCTATCAGAACAAGATGGCCGATGCCATTTTTACCGGCATCAAGAATTATTTTTCCAGGAACCCGCCGCTGGCCCCGGCGCAGGTGGTGCTGAACCCCTGAATTCCCTCGCCTGACGCCACGAATTGCCCTAAGATGGCGCACGTTTGCGCTTGGCTTGGAGGGGGCTCATGTGCTCGATGTGGCGTGCCGCACTGCTGGCGGCACTGGTGCTGATCGCCGGTTGCGCGACGGCACCGACGGATCAGGCAACGGTGCCGGACACGGTGGCATTGCCCTATGTGCGCAGCTTTTCCGGCCATCCCCCGGGTGAAGCACTGCCCCCGGGCTGGCAGCCATGGATCCTTTCGCACTTCAAGCGTCCCACCGAATACCGCCTGGTCAACCAGCAGGGCAAGACCGTCGTGCGGGCGCGGGCACGCGCCTCCGCTTCAGGCCTGGTGCACCCGCTGGCGCTGGATCCGGACCGCTACCCCATGCTCCACTGGCGCTGGAAAGTCGATGAACTGATCCACAAAGCCGACAACACGCAGAAACATCTGGAGGACGCCCCGGTGCGCCTCGTGGTCAGTTTCGACGGCGACATGAGCAAACTGTCCACACAGGATCACGCGTTCTTCAACAACATCCGCCTGCTCACCGGGCAGCAGCTGCCGTACGCGACCCTGATGTACATCTGGGAAAACCGTGCGCCGCGGGAGACCGTGATTCCCAACCGGCACACCACGCGCATCCGCATGATCGTTGCCGAATCGGGACCGGAAAAACTCGGCCATTGGCAGGATGTGACGCGCAATATCGTCGAAGATTACCGTCGCGCGTTCGGCGAGGAGCCCGGCAGAATCACCGCCGTGGGCATCATGACCGACACCGACAATACCGGTGAAAACGCCCACGCCTGGTACGGCGACATCCTGTTCAGGCGGTCGTCGCCAGCCACCACCGCGGCCAACTGATCAGCCGACGCGCGGGCGGAACCGCGCGCGCCGGCCACGGCTAGCCTGCCGCAAGCTCCTGCTGCATCGCGGCAACCGCGCGGTCAATATCATCTTCATTGTTGAAGAAGCTCATCGACATGCGGATCGCGCCGTCCTTGACGTTGACAATGACGCGGTGCTTCTCGCGCAGCCGGTCCATCAAGGTGCCCGCGTCCGCCACCGGCACGCTGACGATCTGGGCGCGTTCCGCCCACGGCTCCGGCGTCAGCGTGCGCAGGCCCGCGGCCTTCAATTGCGCCATGCAGTGCGTGGTCAGCTCGCGCACGCGCGCCTCGATCTGGGTCAGGCCGATCGAACGGATGAATTCGGCGCCACGGCGCAGCACGCGGATGCCGAGGAAATTCGGATTGCCGCCCTCGAAACGATGCGCGGTCCTGACGTAATCGAACTGACTGTTCAGATGCGCACTCGCCTGCGCCGAGCCTTTGGCGACCGGCGCCTTGAGGAACGGCGCCTCGAGTTCATCAACCAGTTCCTCGCGACAGTAGACCAGCCCCGATCCGGTCAGCCCGAACAGGTTCTTGTGGCCACCGATGGCAATGATGTCGGCACCGAGACTGTTCAGCGGGGCTGCCAGTATGCCGGCACCCTGCACGCCATCGACCACCAGCCGCGCGCCGTGCGCACGGCATGCCGCGCCAAGTTCCGGCAGGTTCACCCGGTAACCGTTGCCGTAGGTAATGTAGGCGGTGGATACCACCCGGGTACGGTCGTCCATCTGCTCAAGAAATGCCTCCAGCGGCAGGCGTCCGTCGCGGTTCTTCGCATAGCGGATTTCCACGCCTTTGGCTTCCCAGTGCTTCCATACCCAGACATTGGCCACATGCTCCATGTCCGTGAGCACGATGTTGTCGCCGGCACGCAACTGAAAAGCGTGCGCCGCCAGATTGAGTCCTTCCGTGGTGTTCTTGGTGAACGCGATTTCCGCGGGCTTCGCACCGAGCAGGCCGGCCATCACCGCGCGCGTGTCGGCGACATTCACGGCGGACCAGGCATCCGCACCGGCGGTCTCGCGGATGTCGCGGCAGTATTCCTGCATCGCCAGTTCCTGGCAGCGCGGCGGCACGATTTTGCGCGCGGTGTCGAGGTAGGTCCAGTTGGCCAGCGTCGGGAACTCTTCCCGGAGTTGCGCCCAGTTCGGTGTGCTCATGCGTTGCGTTCCCTGTGTGCCGCGTTGCGGCCCGTTGGCCTGTCGCGATGATAATCGAGCGTCGCGGGTTGCGCATGCCGGCGTTCCCGGCCGACCCAGAAAATGTCCTTCCGCCGGTACCGGCTTGCTGCTAATCTTTGCGCCAGCGTCCTGCCGGACGGCCTTACTGTGCAGTTCCTTTACGACCAGAATCGAGGAGCCTCACCATGCGCCATTTGCTGCCTGCACTCGCCGTCCTCGTCGTGCTCAGTCCGCTACGAGCCCTGCACGCCGCGGATGGCGCCTATCCGGTGCGCCCGGTGCGCCTGATCGTGCCCTATCCGCCCGGCGGCGGCTCCGACATCACTGGACGTGCCATCGGCAACAAGCTGACCGAATACCTCGGCCAGACCTTCGTCATCGACAACCGCCCCGGCGCCACCGGCCTGATCGGCACGCTGATTGCGGCCCGTGCCCCGGCCGACGGTTACACCATCATCCTCGCCGACGCGCCGCACACCATCAATTCGCTGGTGTATGCAAAGGCGCCCTATGACGCGATCCGCGATTTCACGCCCGTGAACCTGGTGGCCACCTCACCACAGGCGCTGCTGGCGCATCCCAAGTTCAGCGCCAATACGCTGCAGGAACTACTGGCGATGCCACGCGCGCAGACTGAGAAGCTGGCCATGGGCTCCAGCGGCCTCGCCAGCGGACCACATCTGGTCTATGAGTGGCTGCGGCTGAAAACCGGCCTCACGCTCAACCACGTGCCGTACAAGGGCGGCGGCCCTTCGCTGGCCGACGCCTCCGCCGGACAGATTCCGCTGGTCATGAATGCGGTGCCGGCGGCGATGCCGCATGTCAAAGCCAATCGGCTGAAAGTACTGGCGATCACCAGCCCGCAACGCCATGCGCTGCTGCCGAACACACAGACTTTCGTCGAGGCAGGCGTCAAGGATTTTGTCACCTTTCAGTGGTACGGCATTTTCGGCCCGTCGGGACTACAGAAGAATATCGTGACAACTCTGAACCAGTCGATCAACAAGGCGCTCGCCGCGCCCGAGGTCAAGGATCGCTTTGCGTCGCTGACCTTCGACTCCAACGTCGGTAGCCCCGAGGATTTCCGCAAGCTGCTGGTTTCCGAAGACCAGCGCTGGAAAGACGTGCTGAAGCAGGTCAAGATCCGGCTTGACTGACCCGGGATCCGGGACCAAAAAAAGGCCGCAATAGCGGCCTTTTTGCTTTGCTACAGCACTACGTGAACTAGCGGTATTTCTCCGCGCACTTGTGGATTGCCATGTTGGTTTCGAGCTTGAGGCATTCGCGCGCATCCACGTCTGCGCGTGCGCCACCGCGCCGCCCTTCGCTCTTGGGCTCGGCCATGGTCAGTTCCAGCTTGGCTGCCACCGGCTTCTTTTCCATCGTCGCCGGTGCCGCAGCCTGCGCCAGTACTGTGGCGGGGCCGAGCAGTGCGGTGGTCAGTAGCGTTGCAAACACTAGATTCTTCATCGCAGTCATCCTTCGCATTGATTGATCAGGCCCGCACCGCAGTGCGCGCTGTTCGAGACCCCTGCCGCATTTATGCTTTTGCACAGTCTAGCATTGTTTTATTCATATAAAACAACGGGTTGTAAATATGCATCAAAAGAAACGGCCGCCCCCTCACGGGTGCGGCCGTTATCGTGCATCAAATCCGCGTCAGGCTTTCAGCGCAGCCAGCACCTCATCGAGCATTTTCTTGGCATCGCCGAACAGCATGCGGTTGTTTTCCTTGTAAAACAGCGGATTGTCCACGCCCGCATAACCCGAAGCCATGCTGCGCTTCATCACGATTGAAGTTTTGGCTTTCCACACTTCCAGCACCGGCATGCCGGCAATCGGGCTCGCCGGGTCATCCTGCGCCGCCGGATTCACGATGTCGTTGGCGCCGATGACGATGGCGACATCGGTGTCGGGAAAATCTTCGTTCAGTTCGTCCATTTCGAACACGATATCGTAGGGCACCTTGGCTTCGGCCAGCAGCACGTTCATGTGCCCCGGCAGGCGGCCCGCCACCGGATGGATGGCAAAGCGCACCTTCTTGCCGGCGGCGCGCAGCTTGCGCGTCAGCTCGGAGACCGCGCCCTGGGCCTGCGCCACCGCCA
>JBFKCU010000246.1:0-4734 GCA_041620115.1 Burkholderiales bacterium
CCGACCGGAGGAACCTATACGGCGTCGGATTACAATTCCCTCATCTACATTTGCCTCGAACCGCATCCCAACTGGGGTTCCCAGCGATGATCATTTCACGCCGATGAAGCCAACACGCCCAAGCGCCCCTGGCTGACCACACCGAACTGGCGGCCCGGCGCAACGGGCGATGAGATGGTCGCCGCATTCGATAAACCGGGCATCGACGGCGCGATCTTCAGGTCCTCCTTTTCGATATACGGCTACGACGTGAGCGACGCGATGGCGGCGCAGCAGGCGCATCCGCGGGATAATCGGGAACAGGCCCATGTATTATTGAGAACCAGCGATGACCGGTCACAAACCGGTCTCTGTTCTCCGACTTGTTTTTGATCCACTTTGAAAGGGAATACCGCAATGGTTGTCATCAGGGAAAAAACCACCATCAAGATGCGCCTCGAAGGCGTGGCGCAATCTCATTCACGCACCGATGTCAGCACCGCAGGCCTGACGACCATCATCGATGAGCCGGTCGAGCGCGGCGGCACCAACCTCGGCATGAGCCCGACGCAGACCTTTGCCGCGTCGCTGATCGGCTGCACCAACGTCATCAGCCACAAGATCGCGCACAAGAACGGCGTGGAGTTCAAGGCGATGAAAATCCGCCTCGAGGGCGATTTCGACCGCCGCGGCGTCACCCTTGCCGAGGACGTGGCCGTGCCGTTTCCGGCGATGACCCTGCACATCGACGTGACCACCGATGCCACCAAGGAGCAGATCGACCAGATCCGCCACGAACTGGCAATGTATTGCCCGATCGCCAAGGTGGTGCGTGCTTCGGGCACCAAACTCGACGAGGTCTGGAACATCATTCCGGCGTAAGCCCGCCGCGGTGCGGACCGCCGCCAAACCGGCGGTCTACCCCGCGAACCGCTCCACCACTTGCCGCACCGGCGCGTCAGCACGTCACCGCGCCACGCGCCACACCGCCCGGTAGCTCAGGTGCGCTCGAGGATGTGCAGGCCGCGCACGCGATCGAGCAGGTAGAGCAGCCCGCGGTCATCGACGGTGACGTCGTTGCTCTGCACGCGCTCCGAGCCCGGCGGCACGTCGGGTACGAAATAGGCTACCTCCTTCATCGCGTGCGGATTGGCAATGTCGACGATGCGCAGGCCGTGCGCAAACCACGCCACCGGGATTTCGGTGCCGGTCACCTTCTCGCAGGGCTGGTGGCAGCCCGTCGCATAGGGCTGCTGCTCGTCGGGAATGTCTTCCAACTGGAAGCTGGAAACCACCGCGGGATTCTTCTCGTCGGTGATGTCCACCATCCACAGAAACGCCGAGTTGTGCGGCGGGCAGCCGGGCAGGCGCACCACGTCCTCGTCCGACACCACGAGGAAATCGCGATTCCTGATCTTGAAGGGGATGCGCAGCGCGGTGTGCGTGGGCCACGGGAACGGCGGGCTCCAGTCGAGGCCGGAGACGAATTTCGGTTTCGTCATGTCGTCGATGTCGAGGATCACGAAACCGCCGTGCCAGTAGCTGGTGTAGAGCCGGTTGCCATAACGCAACGGGTGATGGCACTTGTGGGCCGCGCCGCGCCAGGTCGCTTTTTCGCCGCCGGCCGTGTGCTGGCCCGGCATCCACCAGCGCCCCACCTCTTCCGGTTTCGCCGGGTCCTTCAAGTCGAGGATCATCACGATGTTGCCGAGGTAGCCGTCCTGCGTCGGTGAGATGTAGGCATAACGGCCGTCGAAATCAAAGCGATGCACGCCACGCGCGTATTCGACGCCCGGCTTGTCGTCAGTTTCCCACAGCGTGATCAGCTTGGGCTTCGCCGGATTCGACACGTCGTAAATGCCGAGGCCCCCCTGGAAGTCACCCGGCGGCACTTCGCCTTTGGCATTCTTCGCCGACAGCACCTCGCGGTTGGTCAGCATGATGTCGCCCGACACGCGCACCTTGTGCGAATGCGTGCCCTTGGGCATGTTGATTTCCGACAGCAGCTTCGGATGCTTCGGGTCTTTCACGTCGAAAATCAGCGTGCCATGCGGATTGCGCATGTTACCGACATAGGCGATGTTGCGCTCGACCACCACCTGGCCGCCGCCCGCGCAGTCGGTAAACGACAGCGGTTCAATGCCCGCGCTGCTGTTGTGCTGGTGGCCGTGGCCACCGCTGTTGCGCACGTCGACATAGGCGACTTCGCGGATGCCCTTGGATTTGCTCATGTGCTGATGCTCCCTGCCTGGTTTACTGGATACTGATGTTTGCGGCCTTGATGACCCCGGCCCATTTGTCGCGCTCGCTGCGCATGAATTTTCCAAACGACTGGGATGTCCCGCCCGCCGGCACCGTGCTCATGCTGTGCAACCGCTCCTTGACCTCCGGCAGGTCCAGTGTCTGCACGAATCCCCTGTTCAGTTTGCCGATGACGGCACCCGGCGTCTGCGCCGGTGCGAGCCAGCCGAACCAGCCGATGACTTCGAAACCGGGGAATCCGGACTCCGCAATGGTCGGCAGTTCGGGCGCGACCGGAGAGCGCTGCGCGCTGGATATGGCGAGTGCGCGGACTTTGCCGGCCTTGATCTGCGGCGTCGCCGCGAGCGCAATGCTGAACAGCGCCTGCACCTGCCCTGCCATGGTCTCCGCGAGTGCGGGGCCGCCGCCCTTGTAGGGCACATGCACGAACTGGGTTTTCGAGGTCAGTCGGAACAGTTCCAGCGCGAGATGTCCCGACGTGCCGTTGCCCGCCGAGGCAAACGCGAATGCCCCCTGCTTGGCCTTGATCACGCCGAGCAGTTCCTGCACCGACTTCGCCGCCACCGACGGATGCACGATCAGGATGTTCGGGACCGTGACGCCCAGGGAAATCGGCGCAAAGTCCCGGATCGGATCGTACGGCACGTTCTTGTACAGGCTCGGGTTGATGACCACGCCTGCCGCGACCTGCACCAGCGTGTAGCCGTCGGCCGGTGCCCGCGCACCCATCTCGTAGGCGATGATGCCGTTCGCGCCGCCGCGATTGTCGATCACCAGCGTCTGTCCGAGATATTTCGTGAGATGCGGGCCGACGAGTCGCGCCAGCGTGTCCGCCGGGCCGCCCGGCGGCACTGAGACGATCAGCCGCACCGGTTTGGTCGGATAGTCCTCTGCTTGCGCCAACGCACCGAACGCCAGCGCACCACACATCGCCGCCAGAATCTGCTTCATCAATTGCGCCTCCTCGTTTGTAATTTTGATTTCAGTTGCTCAGCCATGCGCCATGCTGCGCGACGGCGGCCTGCACTACCCCTGTCGGGACACCTTGCCCGCCAGCACCTCTGCCACATGCAGCACCTGCGTGGCCTCATCCCCGCGCCGCCGCAGCCGGCCTTCGATGTTGAGCATGCAGCCCAGATCGCCCAGCACCACGGCGTCGGCGCCGCTGGCGGCGATGTTTTCGCACTTGCGTTCGGCAATGTGCGCGGAGATTTCACCGAACTTGATCGCGAACGTGCCGCCGAATCCGCAGCACTGCTCGCACTCTTCCATCTCTTTGAGTGCCACGCCCTCCACCTGTGCCAGCAGCGCACGCGGCTGCTGTTTGATGCCGAGTTCGCGCAGTCCCGCGCAGGAATCATGATAAGCTATTGATTTTGTTGATATTTTTATTTTTCCCTGGTAGTGCGCGACATTCACCAGGAAGTCGGTGAGTTCATACGTGCGCGCCGACAGCGCGCGCAGTGCTTCGCGTTCGGCCTCGGGCACATCCTCGAGCAGGTCGGGATAGTGGGTGCGGATCATGCCCGCGCAGGAACCCGAAGGCACCACCACGTACTCGCAATCGGCAAACTCGCGCGCGGCCTTGCGCGCGAGCGCGATCGCCGACGCGCGCTCACCGGAGTTGTATCCGGGCTGGCCGCAGCAGGTCTGCGTGTCCGGCACCACGACTTCGCAACCCGCGGCCTGCAGCAACTCCAGTGCGGCAAAGCCGATGCGCGGCCGCATCATGTCGATCAGGCAGGTGACAAACAGGCCTACCCGCATCGTGTTGCTCCGTTCACTTGTAGAGCCCCTGCTTCTCGAGCCAGCCCTGGATCACACCCGCAACCTGATCGCTGTTTTTGTCCATCATGATCATGTGCGAGTTGCCCTTGATGCCGATCTTCGGCAGGTCGATCACGTCGTACTTCGCGCCGTGCTTGCCGGCTGCTGCGAGGAAACTCACCCCGTTGGCGCGGATTTTCGGCCAGCGCGCGTCACCCTCGATGTAGTCGCCGTAAATCGCCAGCATCGGAATGTTTTTCAGCTTCTCAACCTGCTTCGCATCACCGATGCCCGCCGGCTCGACCAGGATCAGCGCCTTGACCTTGTCGGGTCGCGCCTGTGCCACCTTCCAGCCGAACTGCCCCGACTGCGAATGCACCAGCACCACGCAGGGGCACACGCGATCGACGAGTTCGGTGTAGGCAGCAATGGTCGGCTCGTCGGTGGAGGTCCAGCGCGGCACGCCCTGCTTGGTGAAATTGTCGTAGCCCTCAAGCGGAAACTGGTTGCCGGGCAGCGGCTTCATGCGCGAGATGTCCTTGTTGTAGGAGCCGGGACCGGCGCCGATGCGGAAGCGCTCGAACGGATTTTCCTTGGTCAGGAACACCGGCTCGGTCTTGAACACGTCCGGGAACATCGCCCAGCCCGAGCGGCCGCGCTCGACCGCGTCCGAGTTGTACACGGGCCAGCCGCGCTTGACGAAATAATTGAGCCAGCCTTCGCGGC
>JBFKCU010000247.1:0-4697 GCA_041620115.1 Burkholderiales bacterium
CCGTTCAGCGTTGCGGCAAAGCCGCCGTTGAGCAGGTGCGCGACCTCTGCGGCGAGAAAGCGTCCGGTAACGCCGGTACCGGCAAGACCGTCGCCGGTGGTCACTGTGCAGCGCAGAAAGGTCAGGCTTTCCTGGCCGACGTAAGCGTCGCTTTCGCGCTGCGGCTTGATGTGTTCGACGGCTGCTTGGATCTGGGTAATCTGCATTTTTGGCAGGGGTGTCCGTAAAATGGGTAGTAAATTCCCGTGTCGTTGGCGGTTTTCACGACCATGCCGCCTGATCTGTTGACCTGTGATTTCAGAATATGGATGAGCGCGTCCGCGTGGTCAGCAACTCCAGGATCTTCATGCCACGCCGCGAATTTCCCCTCTGGTTCAGGCGCGGACTCCAGACGGCCACGCTGAATTTTCCCGGATGAATTGCGATGATGCCGCCGCCGACGCCGCTTTTCCCTGGCAAACCGACATCGAAGGCAAATTCGCCGGCCTGGTCGTAAAATCCGCACAGTTGCATGATGGCATTGATGCGCTTGGTCTTGATGGCGCTGGTTACCCGGACCTTCGTCAGGGGGTTCACGCCGTCTGCCGCCAGAAACAGGAAGGTCTGCGCCATTTCGCGGCAGGACATTTCAATCGAGCACAGGTGAAAATAGACATCGAGGACCCGGTCGATGTCGTTTCTGATATTGCCGTAGGATTTCATCAGATTGATCAACGCGGCGTTCTTGAATCCCGTCAGTTTTTCCGAAGCGGCAACCTCTGGGCGGTAGTCGATCGTGGCAATGCCTGACAATGTCCTGACGAACTCGAGGAACTCCTTGCGCGGGTGTTGCAGGCGGCTGACCAGAACGTCGCAAATGACGAGCGCGCCGGGATTGATGAACGGATTGCGCGGGATGCCCTTCTCGTATTCCAGTTGCACCAGTGAATTAAAGGGCGTGCCCGACGGCTCGACATCGACCCGCTGCCACAGTTGTTCGTCCTCCAGTTCATAGGCCAGCGCCAGTGCGAGCACCTTGGATATGCTCTGGATCGAGAACCTTTCCTCGGAGTCCCCGAAGCCGAAGTTCCCGTTTTCGATCGTGGTGAGGTGCGCGCCGCACTTGGCCGGGTCGATGCCGCGCAGCTCCGGGATATATGAGGCGACATGGCCGGCATTTTCCGTTTTCGCAATTGCGGTCGCGATTTCGGCGAAGAGTGATTGATAGTCGATGGGCGGTTCGGGTTTCATGCGGCATGCCAGGGTCGGGCGCAAGACGATACATCAAGCGCACCGGCCTGAACAGCAGACGACTGCGGCGCAGCGCCGGTAATTTACGCCGGACGATCGCCCGCCAGGGTGATGCGGTGCATCACCCGCCGGTGGCCGTGGTAATCATTGACCGGGTTGTGCTGCACGCAGCGGTTGTCCCAGAACGCCAGCGATCCGGGCTGCCAGGAAAAGCGGCAGGTGAACTCGGGCTTGACCTGGTGCGCGAACAGGAATTCCAGCAGCGCGGTGCTTTCAGCCTCGGTCATGCCGCGTATGCCCGTGGTGTGCGCGATGTTGACATACAGCGCCTTGCGGCCGGTTTCGGGGTGGGTGCGCACCAGCGGATGCTCCGCACGCAGTTCGGCGGGCGCTGCTTCGCGGCCGTCGGATTTCTTGCGGTCCTCGCGGGTTCGGGTGACATCGGCCTTGGCCGAGCTGCTGATGCCCAGCAGCCCGTCCAACACGCGTTTCATGGCGTCCGACAGCGACTCCCACGCCAGATACTGGCTGGCAAACAGGGTGTCGCCGCCATAAGGCGGCACTTCGCGCGCCAGCAGCATCGAACCCATCGGCGGCTTTTCCAGGTACGTGGTATCGGAGTGCCAGATGCCGCCGAAGTTGACGCGCTCGTGCTCCAGTTTTTTGACTTCGATGATGCAGGGGTAACCCTCCAGCCCCTTGACGAATGGATACTCCACGGGTTCGCCCATGGCCTGCGCAAACCGCATGAACTGCGCGGGGGTGAGCGCCTGGTCCCTGAAGAAGATGACCTGGTGCTCGAGCAGGGCCGAACGGATGTCATCGATCAGTGCCGGTGACAGATCGTGTGCGAGATTCACATCCCGGAGTTCCGCGCCGAGAGCACCAGCAACGCGTACGCGCCTCATGCGGCTATTCCTGCACCTGATGTCACGCCCCGACCATCGTGCGCAGCTTGGCCACCGCGGCACCCGGCGAGTTGAAAACAGGCAGGCTGCTGACCGCGGCGACGGCAGGCACGGCACGTGACAGCGTGAACTGTGCCAGCACGATCACGTCGCAGCCTTCGATTTCTCGTGCCCGGGCGGCGACCAGCGCGTCGTGTCTTGCGGCGTCGCCCCCGGCGAGCGCATCGAATGCGCCGTCAACGACATAAGGTTTCAGCTCGACCGGCTGGCCGCGGGCTGCCGCCATCTCCATGATCTCGGCGGAAATCGACGGAATGGTGGGGCCTACCGTAGCCACGATCGCGATGCGCGAACCGGCGTCCAGCGCCTGTTCGATCATGGCATCGTTCGGTTTAAGGATGGGCAGGTCAAACTCGGCGATGCAGGTGTCGATGACTTCGCGAAATGCCGAACAGGTAAAGAGTATGCCGTCGGCACCGCGGGATTCGATATACCGGGTCAGCGTGCGGAATACATCGTACATCTCCGGGACCACGCCGCCGGCTTCACGCACCCAGGCAAACAGGCCGTCATCCAGCAGGTTGCTGATGCGCGCCTGCGGCCAGTCTGACTGAAAAGCGCGCACGGCGGCGTCCATGGCATCCTTGTGCACGCTGAAGAGAACGATGTTGGGAGATGAGGGCATGATGTGCTTGTCGCCGGCAACCGGACTTATCGTGGATACAAGGCCCGATGTTAGCGCGACTCGCCGAAACTGTCGTCTCCGGCCGGGCCAGCCCGTAGAATGGGCGCTGGAATTTTTTTCGCCCACCAACTTGCTGACGGCCTCAACGATGACAAAAACCTTTGCAGCACGCATCGCGGCAATGAACGCGATGTACCGTCTCCCCGCCAATGACCGGCCGACGCTGCCGGAGGATGTCGCGGGGCGATTGACCAAATTCAAGGCCACTCTGCTGGACGAGGTGCATGAGATCGACCAGATCGTCGAAATGTCTGCCAACGGTGCGCCGCAGATGGACATTCTGGTCGCCATGGCCGACCTGCTTGGCGATGTGATTGTCTACTGCCGCTCCGAAGCACTGAAATACGGCTTGCCGCTGGAAGCCGTGCTCGACGTTATCATGGACAGCAACGAGAGCAAGCTCGGCGCCGACGGCAAGCCGATCTACGATGCCAACGGCAAGTTCCTCAAGGGCCCCGGGTACTGGAAGCCAGAGCCGAAGATCAAGGCGCTGCTTGAAAGCCGCGGATCGTCCGGACGCTGATTCTCGCGGTTAAACGTTAAACGCAAGATCCAGGAGGTTTACCATGCCGCTTACCATGTATGCCGCCAGTGCACCGCGTTTCGTGCACATGCTCAAGAATCTGTCTGCATTGCTCGACAAGGCACAGGCCCATGTCGATGCGAGGAAGCTGGACCCCGCGACGCTGACCACCTTCCGGCTGTTTCCCGACATGTTTCCCCTGTCGCGCCAGATCCAGGTGTGCTGCGACGTGGCCAAAGGTGCGGTGGCTCGTCTCGCCGGCGTCGAGGTACCCAAACACGAGGACACCGAGCTGACGATCCCGGAGTTGCAAGCGCGCATTGCCAAGACCATCGCGTTCATCAATACCATCAAACCCGAGCAGATTGACGGCGCCGCGGACCGCGATATCACGCTGAAACTGGGCCGGCAGGATTACACCTTCAAGGGCATGCAATACCTGCTCAATTACGCGCAGCCGAACTTCTATTTCCACGCGACCACCGCGTACAACATTCTGCGGCACAACGGCGTGGAACTCGGCAAGAAGGACTTCAACGGGGAGTTCTGAGCGGGCGGTCCGCATAAAAAATGTAATAAAAACAACAGGTTATTGTTTTTTTGTGGCGGCCGCCAACTCCAGTCCCGCGCGCGCCGCCACATAGTTGCCCAGCGCCGCCCAATCCTGTTCGCCGTAGCCCTGGGCGATCGCGGCTTCGTGCTGTGCCCGCAGCAATGTGGCCAGCGGCAGCGGCACCGCCGTATCGGCGCCGGCAGCCAGCGCCAGTTCCACGTCCTTGAGACCGAGATGCAGCTTGAACGTCGGTTTTGCCGGCTTCTCCAGCATCAACCGCCCGTAGTTCTTGTAGGCGGGCGCATTCATTGATGTCGTGGTGATGATGTCGAGGAACTGCGCGGGATCCACACCGGATTTCTGCACCAGCGCGAAGGCCTCCCCCAGGCTTTCAATGATGCTGCCGAGCAGGAAGTTGCGTGCGATCTTAATGATGTTCGCACAATGGGCTTCGGTGCCCGCGTTGAACCAGCGCCGACCGAGCAGGGCGAATAGCGGCTCGCAGCGCGAGATCGCATCCGTTGCGCCTGCGGCAATGATGTCGAGCTGGCCGTTCGCCGCGGCCTCGGGCCGGCCGAACACCGGCGCTGATACGTACTGCGTTCCGGCCGCGCGGTGCAGGCTCGCCAGCTGGCGGCCCATGTGCAGGCTGACCGAAGACATGTTGAGATGCAATGTCGTTGCCGGCATGCGCTGCAGCAGGCCGGAATTGATCCACACGGCATCGACGGCAGCATC
>JBFKCU010000248.1:0-4691 GCA_041620115.1 Burkholderiales bacterium
GCGCCGCTGGCCTTCGGCGTAAAGCGTATCGAACACCAGCGATGATTTGCCGCTGCCCGACACGCCGGTGACGACGATCAGCTCGTTCAGCGGCAAATCAAGGCTGAGATTCTTGAGATTGTTCTGGCGCGCGCCGCGGATGACGATGCGGTCGCCGCCTGATTCAGGTCGGTCCATGTGCGAATGTCGGGGTCGGGGCCGATTGCGGGTCGCCGGATGCCCGGGCGATTCCCGACAGCCGCCCGCAATGCGAGGCAAACAGTAATGCTGAAAACCTGTACGTGATTTTACCGGCTTTCCAGCCGGTCGCGGCCGATCACTGTGGTTTTGTCGCCGGCTCGCCGGTGAAATCGAGCGCTGATTCCGCGCGGCGCACGATGCTGCCACGCTGGCCGAGCAGGATCTTCATGGCGTCGTCGAGCAGGCCGATGCCGGCGAAGCTGCCGCCGCTCTCGACGAAACGGCACGCGGCCTCGACTTTGGGTCGCATTGAGCCGGGTGCAAACTTTCGTTTGCGCAGCTCCGCTGGGGAGGTCTCGCGGATCGGCTGCGCGTTTTTCCCCTTCCAGTTGTCATAGACAGAACTGACATCCGTCAGCAGCAGCAGTGCATCGGCATTGACCTGGTGGGCCAGCAATGCGGCGGCGAGATCCTTGTCAATCACGGCTTCGACGCCGCGCACGACCCCGGCGGGCGACACGGTGACCGGTATGCCGCCGCCCCCCGCACACACCACCAGCACGCCGGACCCGAGCAACAGCTTGATCGCCTCTAGTTCGAGTATGCGCAGCGGCTCGGGCGACGGCACGACGCGTCGCCATGATGCACCGTCCTGCGCGATCTTCCAGCCGCGTTCATCGGCAAGACGACGGGCCACGTCCAGCGCGAATCCGGGACCGATCGGCTTGGTCGGATGGCGGAATGCAGCATCGTTGGGATTGACTTCGGTCTGCGTCAGCAGCGTCACAATGTGCCGTGCAGGCAGCAGGCTGCGCAGTTCCTGCTCGATCAGGTAGCCGATCATGCCCTCGGATTCAGCGCCCAGCACGTCCAGCGGGTACGGCTGCACGCCCGCGAAAGACTCTGCCAGCATGGCCAGCAGGCCGACCTGCGGCCCGTTGCCATGGGTGACGATGACCTCGTGCGCTCGTGCGATCGCGGCCACTGCTGCGGCGGCACGCGCCACATTCCGGCGTTGTATTTCCGATTCGAGCGGTTCGCCGCGTTTCAACAGCGCGTTTCCGCCGAGGGCAATCACGACTCTCATGGGTTCCCGTCCGGCAACGTTGCAAGCAGACGCTCGACGGCGCCCCATAGTCCCGGCGTTTCGAGTTCGGCAAATTCATATCGTGCACGTACCACCGGTTTGTTCAGTTTGATCAGCGCGGCAAGGTCAATTGGCGTGCCCGCGACGATCACGTCGGCATCGGCGGCGTTCAGCGTGGCCTGCAGGGCCCCCAGCTGCGCGTCTGAATACCCCATTGCCGGCAGCACCGCGCCGACATGCGGATACTGTGAGTAGACGGCTGCAATTTCCGCTGCAGCCCACGGGCGCGGATCGACGATGCGCGCCGCGAGCGCCTGTTCGGCCGCAACATAGGCTGCGCCGTATGGCATGCCGCCATGCGTCAGTGTGGGGCCGTCATCAACCGCGAGGACGCGTTTCCCGCGCACCATGTCCGGCTGGTCAAGCACCACCGGGGATGCACCGCGGACGACCGTCGCCTGCGGATTGAGCGCGCGCGCATTCTCGGCCGCGCGCGCGGCATCGGCCGGCGCTGCGGCGTCGGCTTTGGCGACGACAATGACATCAGCCATGCGCAGCACGGCCTCCCCGGGATGATGCGTGGCTTCATGACCCGGACGCAGCGCATCAACCAGCACGATGTGCAAAGCGGGGTCAAAAAAAGGAAAATCGTTGTTGCCGCCATCCCACAGGATGACATCCGTTTCGCGTTCGGCCTGTGCTGCAATGGCGGCGTAATCGACACCCGCATAAACGATGCCGCCTGCAGCGAGATGCGGTTCATATTCCTCCCGTTCTTCGATGGTGCAGTGCGCGGCATCAAGGTCGGCCCGCGTCTCGAAGCGCTGTACGCGCTGTGCGGCCAGATCGCCATAAGGCATCGGGTGGCGGATTACCGCGACCCGCAGCCGCCGGTCGCGCAGCCGGCGCGCGAGGTAACGTGTCGTTTGAGATTTTCCGCAGCCCGTGCGCACAGCGGACACTGCGATCACCGGAACGGCTGCCTTGAGCATTGTCCGCTGCGGCCCGAGCAGCAGGAAATCCGCGCCGGCGGCCAGCGCACGCGAGGCAAGGTGCATCACCTCGATGTGCGGGATATCGCTGTAGGCGAATACCACCTGGTCCACTCTGTGCTCGCAGCACAGTGCCTCCAGCGTGTCTTCGGCAACGATGGGTATGCCTTGCGGATAACGCGCGCCGGCGAGTACGGTCGGATACCGGCGCCCGGCGATGCCCGGGATCTGTGCTGCAGTAAACGCAATCACCTCATACGCCGGATTATCGCGATACACGACATTGAAATTGTGAAAATCACGCCCGGCTGCACCGAGAATCGCGATGCGGACGGGTTTAGCCGGCGCCATGATGGCCGGGCTTTTGCCGTAATATCGGCAATGCGAGAATATTCAACATTCGTTAATCATAAGCACCCGTGCGCGCGGGGATTTGTTCTAAATCAACAAATTCCGGCACCCGCGTGTGGTGAACGCCGGCTAAATGCCGCACCTTTGGAGGAATCGCGATGAAGGCCATGCTGCTCAAAGGAAAGAACCAGCCCCTGGTGCTCGAAACCGTGCCTGATCCGGTGCCCGGCCCCGGCGAGGCGGTGGTCAGGGTGCTCGCCTGCGGCGCGGGCCTGACGATCCATCATGCGCGGGCGGGGCGGCTGCAGATCGATTATCCGCGCATCCTCGGTCACGAGATCACCGGTGAGGTGACGGCCACCGGTACAGGGGTCACGCAGCTCAAGAAAGGCGATGCGGTGACCGCGTACTTCTACCTGACCTGCGGCCACTGCTACTGGTGCCGCATCAACCGCGAAACCCTGTGCGACAACTTTCGCGGTTATGTCGGGCGCGAATGCGACGGCGGATACGCCGAGCACGTGAAACTGCCGGCGCAGAATTTCATCAAGCTGCCGGAAGGCCTGGACTGGAAAAAACATCCCGCCGAAATCGGCGTGATCTGCGACGCCATTGCGACGCCGCTCAAGATTACGCGAAAGGCACGTGTAACACCTACCGATACCGTCGCGGTTATCGGTGCCGGCGGCGGACTGGGCGTGCACATGCTGATGGTGGCGCGCTGGGCGCACGCACGCAAGGTCATTGCCGTGGACACCAAGGCGGCCAAGTTTGAAACCTGCCTCAAGGTCGGCGCCGATGCGGCCATCGACGCGTCAGAGGGCAAGGTGGCGCAGCAACTGATGGAACTGACCGGCGGTCGCGGTGTTGACGTGATTTTCGATTTTGTCTGTACCAAAGAAACCATCGAATCTTCGGTCGCAGGTCTCAACAAGGGCGGGCGGCTGGTGCTGCTGGCCGGCAGCGGTCAGCGCTTCGATGCCGACGGGCCCTTGATCATGCGCAAGGAAATTGAAGTCATGGGCAGCCGTTATGCCACCAAGCAGGAGGTGATCGAGTCGCTGGAACTCGTCGCCCGCGGCGAGTTGTGGCCGCTGGTCACGGAGAAGGTGCCGTTTACCGAAGCCGAAGCCATCCATCAGCGGCTGGAGACGGGTGCGATTACCGGGCGTGCGGCGCTGATGATGACCTGAGAGCCGGCGGTCGATTCAATTCCGCAAAGCCTCGTTCGCGGTCACCACTGCGTGAACAAACTGCGACAGCAGCGCATTGAACCGTGCCGCCTCATCTGCGAACAGCGCGTGGCCGGCGTTTTCGAATATCTCGATCTGTGTCGCCGGGCGGTTTCTCTGCAATGATTGCGCCTGCTCCGCAAACTGTGCGCTGACCGCGTACAACAGCGGTTTCGGGAAGGTCCACGCGATGTCCCGCCAATGCGTGCGTGGCACTGCCGACGGAAACAGCGACAGGCTGTGCTCCAGAGGCATGCGCAGCGCGGATCGGATCAGGGCGTCGATCTCGGCTTCATCGCGTGTCGCGGCAAAAATCTCGCGGACGAATTCATCGAGCGCTTTGGCACGGTCCGCACGAAGTTTTTCACGAAAGCCCGGGCCGGGTCCGGTCACCGGCGCCGGTTCCTCACCCACCGAACTGTCCACCAGCACCAGTCCGTCCACTGTCGCGAGGCCGTGGCGGTGTATGCATTCCAGCACCTCGAGCGCGCCCAGCGACCAGCCGACCAGCACGACGCGGCGGTATCGCATCAGGAATTCCTGCACGTCGATGGCGCGACGCTCGACGTTGTAACCCTCTTCGGCGATTTCAGATTCGCCCTGTCCGCGCGGGTCCAGCGCGGCCACACAATGCGTTGCCCCGAGCGCGCGCAACTGCCCGTGCCATACCGAGGCCGGCATCGACCAGCCGGGTACGAACGCGATCACCGGCGAGGCGCCATCCATCGATAGCCCGGGCGGGCAGGCTTCGAGCACATGCAGCTTCACCCCATCGGTGGTGGTGAAATGGCGGCTGTGGATGGCGTTATCCATTGCGGAGGCGGCGCCCGCCTGCATGGCAGACAGCGC
>JBFKCU010000249.1:0-4655 GCA_041620115.1 Burkholderiales bacterium
GCTTCACCGAGGTCGCCGAGGCCGACGACCACCGCGGTCCTGCCGGTAATGCTGGGCGAGAACAGCGGCTCCCAGCGCTTGCGCTGCGGGTTGATGCTGATCGCGGCCATGCGCGTGTTGATTAAATGATAGGCCATGGTCATGTACTGCTCGGCCTTGGCGCCGTGCGCGCCGCTGTTATTGGTGAACGCGACGCCGCGCGGCAGCCAGTCGAGCGGCAGCACGCCGTCAACGCCGGCCGAGGTCGAGTGTACCCAGCGCAATTTGGGGGCCCGTGTGGCAAGACGGTCGCGCATGGCCGGTACGCCGATCAGCATGTCGGTGTCGGCCAGTACGGTATCGAGGCCGTCGCCGTCCCAGCTCAGCGTGACATCGAGCCGGCGTGCGAGTTTGGGGTGGCGCCTGCAGGCGGCATCCCACCGTTCGCGCGTGACATGAAAAAGCGGGTCTTTCTTGCGCGTGTTTTCGATGTGTACGCGCAGTTTCTTTGCGGCCATGGTCTGTTGTTACCGGGATTCGTGGAAGCCGTTGTGGCTAGAGGTCATTGGCATGACGGCGTCAGGTGCTTTTCACCGGTGGTTTCGCCGCGAACGCCGAATCGCGCAGGCACATGCGGCCGCGCGGATCCTGCCACAGCTTGCCGTCTTCATGCAGTTTGCCCAGCGCGCGTGCCACGGTCTGGAAATCATATTCGGCAAACTGCTCGGCGAGCTCGGAATAGTATCTGGGCGTCTTTTCGACTGTCGCGATGATCTTGGCGGCGAGTTCGGCCACGGCCTTGTCGCCGGTGGCGACCTGTGGCGCGGGATCGGCCTTGCCGGTGTAGTAATCGGCAATTTTTGCGCGGTCGGTATAGGCGTAGGAGATCCGCTCGAAGCGCTCGCGCGGGATGCCTTCGGAAATGGTGGCGTCAATGCCGACCTTGGCACCCGTGGGCACTACGCCCGGCGGTGTCACCGCAAGGCTGGGATCAAGCGGTTTGGCGCGGCTGGCCGGAATGATAATGACATCCTTGTCGCCCTGTACACGCGTGGCGATGGCCCATTCTACGTCCATGGCGTTGAACACGTCGATGTCGTCGTCGACGACGACCACATGCTTGAGATCCATCACCGACAATGCGGCGAGCAAAGCGTTCTTGCCTTCGCCGGCCTGTTTCTTGATTGACACGATCGCGTGCCACATGCCGCAGCCGCCCAGCGTGACATTGATGTCCTTGATCTGCACGCCGGCTGTTTTCAGCGCGCGGCGGATCTGGGTGTAGCGCGTCGGCGCCATCAGCCAGGTGTTTTCCCAGGGCATGTGCAGCGCGTAATAAATGGCGTCGCGGCGCATCGTGATGGCGTTGATGCGCACCACCGGGTTCCAATGCAGTCCGCCCATCAGTCGCGTGAATTCACCGAAGCGGCCTTCGGGCTGGGTCCACCCGGTCGGCAGGATTTCGCCTTCGAGCACGATTTCGGAATCGGCGATGCACGGCAGGTCGATGGTTTCGCATTGCGCGAGTTCGATGGCCGAGCCGCGGATACCGCCGGCGATGGCCATCTCGTCGGTGCCCAGCGGTGCGCGAAAGCCCGAACCGAGGTTCTCGAAGGGGTGGTTGCCGATGGATATCGAAATCGGGCAGGGGCGGCCGGCCTCATAGGCGCGCTGCGCGAACAGCCGCATATTGTTGGGCGTGACGATGTCGATGCCGGTCAGGTTTTTTTCCTTGACCATGAAGCGGTAGATGCCGGAGTTGAGACCGAACTCGGGATCACGGGCGATGGTGATGCCGGCGGTGATCATCGGGCCGCCGTCGTAGATCGAGAACATGGGGATCGGCAGGCTGAACAGGTCGACATCCTTGCCGGTCCTGATCACCTGCTTGACCGGGGATTTCTCGACATATTTGGGCGCGATCGGATTTTCGATGCCGTTCTGCAGCCGGAATTCGATCTCCGGATAGGTGGTGCAGCCCATGGACATGATCGCGCGCTTCTGCGAACGGATGATGCCCGACACCACCGGCATGTCGTAGCCGATGACCTTGTGGAACAGCAGCGCCTTGTCGGCCTGGTCAACCAGGGTTGCGATGTGGCGGCTGTCGACCGGTTGTTTGATATCGACCAGTTCCTTCTCGCTGCGCAGGCGCTCGAGGAAGTCGCGGAAATTCTCGTCGGCGTATGCAGGTTTGCTCATTTGCGCTTCTTGTCCCCGGTTTTCTCCGGACCGGTGACGCCGGCCCAGCGTTTGATGGATTCGTGTTCGACATCGAAAAGGTCGAGTACGCGACCGACGGTGTGGTTGACCAGGTCATCGACGGTCTTGCCGCCGCTGTAGAACGCCGGCACCGGCGGGAAGATCACGCCGCCCATCAAGGTCACCGCCTCCATGTTGCGGATGTGCGCGAGATTCAGCGGCGCTTCGCGCGTGATCAGCACCAGCCGGCGGCGTTCCTTGAGTATGACGTCGGCCGCGCGCGTGATCAGGTTGTCGGCCATGGCATGGGCGACGGCAGCCAGGGTCTTCATCGAGCACGGTGCCACCACCATGCCCGCGGTGAGAAACGAGCCGCTGGCGATGGTGGCGCCGATATCACGCACATTGTGGGTGACGTCGGCCAGTTTGTGCAGCGCCTTGCGGTCCATGCCGTATTCCTGGTACGCGTTGAGTACGCCGGCGTCCGAGACCACGAGGTGGGTTTCCCAGCTGCCAATGGCGCGCAGCCGCTCCAGGATGCGGATGCCGTAGATGGAGCCGGAGGCGCCGGTCATACCCACGATCAGCCGCCGTGCCGGTTTGGTGGTGCGGGACGTGCTCATAAGTTCTCGGCCTTTTCTTTCCAGCGGAACAAATAATTTTCCAGTGGACGCATCATGCCCGTTTCACGCACGTCATGACCACCAGGGGCGGCGCGCAGGCAAACACGGGGTCGGCCTGCCGCAACCGGTATCCTACACTGCGCGTTGAGCCCGGTGTCCCGGCTGCCCGTGACATGCGCTGGCCGGAATTACTTCGGCTGCGCGGTGAAATAGGTGCCACGGCCGCTGGCGACCAGCGCGCCGTCCTTGTCGTAGACATAGGCTTCAGCCGTGGAGTACTGGCTGCCGCTGCGCACGATGCGGCCCTTGGCAGTCAAGTCGCCGGGCATTGCTGCCTTGTGATAGTCGACGCGGATATCAATGGTCGGTACCGGCCGGCCCAGTTTTGCGGCGATGGCGTAGTCGGCGACGACATCGACGATGGCGGCGAGTATGCCGCCGTGGGTATAGCGGCGCTCGGGGTTGACCACCCATTCTTCGCGCCAGGTGGCCTTGACTTCAATGCCGTCGGCATCGGCCTTGATGAACGTGAAATTGAGCCATTGGTTGAACGGGCCGCGACTGATCAGCTGCTGCAGTTGCTCAAGCGTGGGCGGGGCGGGGGGCGTGGGTTTGGTTTCAGTCATGCAATGGCTCCGGAAAGTTCTGTTGGTTGGAAATTACGCGATAAATACTGGCAATACGGAAAATATCAGTTCCTTTGGAAACTTTGTTGGCACTGCAATCAGGAACTGTTGTTCGTTGTCTCGGTCGGTTCCGGAGTGCGCTCCGCCAATGTGCGCAGTTGTGCGCGATCAATCTTGTTGGTCCCGGCAAGTGGCAACTGGCTGAGAAAGAACACGCGCCGCGGATGCTGGTAAGCCGGACCGTGCGTCAGTGCATATTGCCGGATTTCGCTTTCTGTCGCTGTTGCGCCGCCGCGCAGCACGATGAAAGCGTAGGGCACCTGGCCTTTGAGCTCATGCTGAAAAGGCAGTACGCAGGCCTGGTGCACCGCGGGGTGCTTTTCCAGCAGCTGCTCGACTTCAACCGGAAAGATGTTCTCGCCGCCGCAGACGAACATGTCGTCGGTGCGGCCGACAAAATAATAAAACCCTTCGGCATCGCGCCGGCAGACATCACCGCTGTAGTACCAGCCATCGCGAATGCGTTTGGTCGTTTCAGACGGCAGGTTGTGGTAGCCGAGCAGGATGCCGGGATTTTTCAGGATGAGCTCGCCTTCGTCATCGTTCGGGCCATTGACCAGTCGCGCCGCGGTTCCGGGATAGGGCATGCCGATCGAGCCGGGCGGGCGCGGCTTGCCTTGTGGATGCGGTCCCAGCGGCACCGGTCCGCCCTCGGTCACGCCGTATACCACCAGCGGCTCGGCATTCGGAAAATATTTTCCGATTTCCGACAACAATTGGGGTGACGATGGTGCAGAGCCCATCATGACGGTGCGCACCGACGTGGTGTCGACGGATGCGAGCAGGTCCTTGCGTGCCAGCACCATGGAGATCATTGTCGGCACGCCGGAAATCACCGTGCAGCGGTAGCGCGCGATGGCTGCGATGTACTGCTCCACACTGAACTGCGGCATCAGTACCAGCGTCGCCCCCGCAGTCAGGCCCTGCTTGATCGCGTTGAGCGCGTTCTTGTGGTACAGCGGTGCCGCGACGAGGATCACGTCGCTGTCCCTGGTGCCGCGCGTGTGCACCAGGATCAACCGGCTCCAGTTCTGACCGAAGTGGGTCAGCAGCACCCCCTTGGGTTTTCCGGTCGAACCCGACGTATAGGGCTGGATGGCCACCGTATCGGGGTCCGGCTCCAGTGGTGTGAACGGGCCGGGGTCCAGGAACTGCGAAAATGCCC
>JBFKCU010000250.1:0-4615 GCA_041620115.1 Burkholderiales bacterium
ACGCATCGCCCGCGCCCGCTGCATGGCCAGTTGCAGCGATGGCGAGGCACCGGCCCAGGCCGGCAGCAGCAGCGGCAACGCAATCAGGACCTGTCGACGCGTCAGCATGATTCAGGTTTTCCGGTGATTCGTCATGGCGTGCTTCAGGCGCGGCTCAGGACAAAAACAGCAGCACCAGACCGATGGCTGCGGGCACGGCCTGGATGAACAGGATCTTCCGGCTGGCGGTGGCTGCGCCATACAGGCCGGCCACCAGCACACAACAGAGAAAAAACACCTTGACGCCGAACCCCGCTGCACCCAGCCACAGGCCCCAGAACAGGCCGGCCGCGAGAAAACCGTTATAGAGCCCCTGGTTGGCAGCCAGCACCCTGGTCGCAGCCGCGCGCTCTGGCGTCTGCCGGAACGCGCGCAATCCCGCAGGCCGGTCCCACAGGAACATCTCGAGTACGAGGATGTACACATGCAGCAGCGCGATCAGGCCGACGACCACATTGGCAACTGGCTGCATCGGGGTTTCCTCAGATCACTGCGGAGCGGCGGGTAGCCGTGTCATGCCCTAATTACCGAGAACACCAAACGTCGCCCGCACCTCCGCCACCTTGCGCGCCCGCGGCACCAGCGCCACCTGCCACTGCTTCGCCTTGGGCGCACTGGTCTGCACCAAACAATAGAAATAATCCGCCGGGGCTACCAGTCCCGGGAACGCGCGGTTCTCCACCCAGACGCAACGCATGCCGAGGCCTTCGACACCCGCCCGGGCCTTGTCGATGTCAGCACCCACCGGCGCGCGCTCCGTCACCAGCACACGGAAGCGCTCCTGGTTCTCGGGCAGGGCCTGCGACAGCGCCAGCGTCGCGCCCGCCAGCAGCACGACAGTCGCGAGTGCCAGGTGCGCCGCTAGCCGAAAAGCGATGGATTTATATAAGCTATTGTTTTTTAATTCTATTTTCATGTTTATCCCAGCGCTGCGCCGCCCGGTCATCGGTGACCCGCGCATCGACCCAGCGGCCACCCTGTGGCGTGACTTCCTTTTTCCAGAACGGCGCCTGCGTCTTCAGGTAATCCATGATGAATTCGCACGCGGCAAAGGCATCGCCGCGATGCGTGCTGGCCACGATCACCAGCACGATCTGGTCTGTGGGTTGCAGGGTGCCGATGCGGTGGATGACCAGCGCATCCAGCACCTCCCAGCGACCTCGCGCCTGCTCAATGATCGCGCTGATCGATTTTTCGGTCATGCCGGGGTAATGCTCCAGCGTCATGGTCGCGACACTGTCACCGTCGTTGACGTCGCGCACCACGCCGACAAAGCTCGCGATGGCGCCGATTTTCGGATTACCGCTGCGCATCGTCGCGATTTCGGCGCTGATGTCAAAATCGTCCTGCTGTACGCGCACGTTCATGGCGGCCCTAGCCCCCGGTCACCGGTGGAAAAAACGCCACTTCATCGCCATCGGCCACCGCGGCATCCGGCGTGGCTACGGTCTGGTTAACCGCGGCGCGCAGGTTGCGGCCCGCGGCCATTTCAACGGCCCAGGCGTCGCCGCGCTGCGCCAGATGCGCGCGCAGTGCGCCGAGACTGTTCACGCCCGCCGGCAAGGCCAGTTGTTCCCGGCCGGTGCCCAGCGCTTCGCGCAGCCGGGCAAAATAAAGCAATGTGATCATGGTCTGATTGTCACTCTGCCGCACCCGCGCTGCAACCTACTTCAGCCCGACGTGCTTGAGGATGAATTCGGCGATGGCCGGTGGCGCATTGAGGTCGAACTGCGGCAGGTTCGTGTCCACCCTGGCATCGCTGGCCACGGCAACGATGTTCGGATCATGCGGGTGAATCAGCGATTCATTGGTAACCGCCCGGTAAACCTCGAGCTTGGCGATGGTTTCGTGCTTGAAGCCTTCAACCAGCAGCAGGTCGCAGGGCAGCAGGCGCTCGATCTGCTCGGTCAGGCCCGGCTCCGGTGCGCCCCGCAACTCATGCATCAGCGCCCAGCGTCGCGATGAGGTCACCAGCACTTCGGTGCAGCCGGCATGACGGTGACGATAGGAATCCTTGCCCGGCTGATCGACATCGAAGGTGTGGTGCGCGTGTTTGATCAGCGACACCTTCAACTTGCGTTCGACAAACAGCGGAATCAGTTTCTCGATCAGCGTGGTCTTGCCGCTGCCGGAATAACCGGCAAAGCCGAAAATTTTCATGGGTAATCAAGCCAGTGGATCAGGGCGCCATATTACCAGCGCTCGAGGCCCGCCACCGGCAGGCCCGCAATCACGACCCCGTTCATACCCGCTTTACCGGCGCACGCGCGTCATCGAGCGGCATCAGGTGTATGCCTTCGCTCAGCAGGGATACGCCGATCTCCACATCCTGTGCAATGCCGTTGCGGCGCGCGGTATGTGCAGGTACGGTCAGGAACAGTGGCGGCCGGTCGGGGCCGTTGATCGCCACCGACAGGACCACGTTCTCGCCCAACGACAGGCACTCGACGACTTTGCCGAATACCGGGTTCTCGTGCTCGCCTCGCGACGGGCGGTCACGCCGATGCAGTACGATATGGCCCTGCGGGATCACCCAGGTCACCTGCGTGCCCACGGCGAATTGCGTTTGCAGCCGCGCTTCCAGCCGGCGCTTGCGCCACTCGATGACGGTAACGCCGCGTGTGGCGTCATGCGCCACCACGCCGGCACGGAACACATTGCGCAGGCCGACCAGTTGCGCCACTTCGACCGTTTCGGGACGCGACATCACACCCAGCGGCTCACCCGACTGCAGTGTCCGCCCCTGATGCAGCACGCACAGGCGGTCGGACAGCATCTGTGCCTCATCAAGGTCGTGCGTAACGAGGATGACCGGCATCGCCAGTTCGCGCCGCAATTCGGCCAGTTCGCGATACAGCCGCTGGCGGGTCGCGCGATCGACTGCGGAAAAAGGTTCATCGAGCAGCATCACCTGCGGTTCGCGCGCCAGTGCGCGCGCGACCGCCACGCGTTGCTGCTGCCCGCCCGACAGCATCGCCGGCACGCGATCTTCCAGGCCGGAGAGCCGCACGCGTGCGAGCACATCGCGCGCACGATGTTCGCGTTCGGCCACCGGCAGTTCGAGCATGGCCTCCATGACGTTGTGCAATGCACTCAGGTGCGGGAACAACGCGTAATTCTGGAATACGTAGCCGACGCGACGATGGCGCGCATCAAGGAATATCCCCTGCTGCGCATCAAACCACGTCGCACCACCACAGCGGATCGTCCCCTGTCCTACCCGCAGCAGGCCGGCAATCGCGCGCAGGATGGTGGTCTTGCCGCTGCCCGACGGCCCGACCAGCGCCAGCACTTCGCCCGGCGCACATTCCAGTGCGGCATCAAGCGGAATCGGCCCCGCCTGCTGCAGCCGGATGTCGATACCGCCGTCAGCCATGACGCTGCGTCCGCGTGCGTGAGGTGGTGAAATAGGCAAAGCCGATGGCAATCAGTGAAATCAGCAGCAGTGCCGCCGACATGATGCCGGCGCCCGCGGAATCGAACGCCTGTACCCGGTCGTAGATGGCAATGGCAACGGTCTTGGTTTCACCCGGGATGCTGCCGCCGACCATCAGCACCACGCCGAATTCACCCAGCGTGTGCGCAAAGGTCAGCACCATCGCTGACAGAATGCCGGGCCACGCCAGCGGCAGTTCGATACGCCACAGGGTGCGCCACCGCGTCAGGCCGCAGCACGCCGCCGCATCGCGCACTTCAGGCGCGATCGCTTCAAACCCGCGCTGCATCGGCTGAATGGCGAACGGGATGTTGAATATCACCGACGCCACCAGCAGGCCTTCGAAACTGAATACCAGCGGCCGCCCGAAGACGGTCTCATACATCTGCCCCAGCGGTGACGCACCGCCCATCGCCACCAGCAGGTAATAACCGAGCACCGTCGGCGGCAGCACCAGCGGCAAGGCCAGCAGCGCTTCCACCCAAGCCTTGCCGCGAAACCGGTTCGCCGCGAGGAAGTGACCAACCCAGATACCCAGCGGCAGCAGGATCAGCACCGTCCATGCGGCAAGTTTCAGCGACAGGCTGAGCGCGGACCAGTCCATGGCTTACTGCCCCGCGCCGGCCGGCACGACGAAGCCGTATTGTTCGAGGATTTTGCGCGCCGCGGGCAGCTGCAGATAGGCATAAAACGCCCGCGCACTCTCGCCCGCGCCCTTGATCAGCACCATGCGCTGCCGCAACGGCTGGTGCAGGTGTTCCGGCAGCAACACATGACTGCCCTGCTGCGCCACCGCTGGCGCCAGCGCCAGCGAATAGGCAAAGATGCCGCCCTGCGTCGAGCCGCTCGCAGCAAACTGCGCCGCCTGCGATACATTTTCGCCGAGCACCAGTTTGCCCTGCAGCGCATCCCACAGACCGAGCTTGCGCAGGGCCTGCTCGGCGGCACGACCATACGGCGCATGTTCGGGATTGGCAATGGCAAAGCGGCGGATCCGGTTCGCAGCAATCGCCGCCCTCAAACCAGCCAGGTCTTCATCCGCTTTCAAGGGCGAGCCCTTGGGTGCAAACAGGACGATGCGCCCGGTGGCGTACAACACGCCATGGCCTTCCGTCCTGCCCGCCTGATGCAGGCGCAACA
>JBFKCU010000251.1:0-4610 GCA_041620115.1 Burkholderiales bacterium
AGGTCGCGATACATCGCCTCCAGGATGGGTTGGGCGCTGACATCCCGGCCCAGACCGGTGCAGGCGCTTTCCACCAGCGCCGTGATGCGCGGCAAATCCAGGGGCCGGCTCACGCCGCCTTCCACGACATTGACCACGGATTCCCGGTGCTGCGCGGCTCCGGCGGGTTGCGCCTCGCGCTGCCGTGCACGCTCCTTTGAGCGCTCCTCGCGATACAGCACGTAAGCACGCGCCACATGATGCTCACCCATGCGCATCAGCGCGAGCTCCACCTGGTCCTGGATGTCTTCGATGTGGAACGTACCGCCCGACGGCTGCCGGCGCATCAGCGCGCCGACCACGCTCTCGGTCAATGCGGCTACCTGCTCGCGCACGCGCGCCGAGGCTGCGCCTTGGCCGCCGTTGACGGCAATAAACGCCTTGGTCATTGCGATGGCGATTTTCCCGGGGGCAAATCCGACGACAGACCCATTGCGGCGGATGATCTTGTATTGGGCATACCGCGCCTCTCGGGCAGCCTCATCGGACGCAGGGGTGTCGTGTGGTACAGCGCGGGTTTGTGTGGTTTCTACAGCAACATGCATATCATTACTCCTTGATTTTTTTAGGTTTTTTAGATTCCCTCAACCCCCACCCGGGAATTCCAATGACTCCAAAACGATTCGGCCTGCTAACCACTATATATTGTGGTTTGAACATGAATTTGGCCCAATTCTAGTAGCCGAAATTCTAATTCGCAATAGGTTTAGCGGCTTTTTTTAAAAGTTCTTGAGAAACAGCAGGAAATAGCGTTAAGCATCGGATTAATTGCATAAAAATTAGGCACCCGATCGGTGCCATTAATCCGAAAACACGCGGATATCGCAGAGACTCCGCGGCGCTGCTGCTGACGGGCGCCCGCCGGCCACTTGGGCGCGGAATGACTTTAACTTATTGTTTTTGTTGTTATTTTATCGAGGCAGCTGGTGGCGGTAGCGATCCCAGTCAAAATGAGGCCCGGGATCGGTTTTTCGGCCTGGCGCAATGTCAGAGTGGCCGACGCTGGCTGCAATCGGATAAGACGCATAAAGCGCGCGCGCCAGCGCACCCAGGCGCAGATACTGCGCATCGGTGTAGGCAATGTCATCGGCGCCCTCAAGCTCGATGCCGATTGAAAAATCGTTGCAGCGCGGGCGATTGCACCACAGCGATTGCCCTGCATGCCAGGCACGCAGACCGCAGGGGACGAACTGCAGCAGCGTGCCATCGCGGCGAATAAAAAAATGCGCCGATACCCGCAACGCGGCGATGTTTGCAAAATAGGGGTGCGCCTGCGGATCGAGCCGGTTCATAAACAGATCCTGCACGGAGTCACCGCCAAAATTCCCGGGTGGCAGACTGATATTGTGGATGACCAGCAACTCGATCGCGGCATCCGCAGGACGCTCATCACAATTCGGCGAAGCCAGATACAGCGCCTCGTCGACCAGCCCGGCAGCATCAATGTTCATGCCCGCGCCTCAGGGCTTGGCATCCAGTTCCTGCTTGATGCCAAGCCGCTGAATCCGGTAGCGCAGGGCACGAAATGAAATGCCGAGCAGCTTGGCCGCTGCGGTCTGGTTATACCGCGTCCGCTCCAGCGCCTCCAGTATCGCGGTACGCTCGATCGCCTCCAGCCGTTCAGGCAGAGGCAACCCCTCCGCACCCGCATCGTGGTCCAGCGCCGTATCGTCGACACTCTCAACGGGCAATTGCAGATCGTCAACGCCGATTTCGTCACTGCTGGCGAGCGCCACGGCACGCTCCAGGATGTTCTCCAGCTCGCGGACGTTGCCCGGAAACCGGTAGGCCTGAAGCGCCGCCTCAGCCTCTTGCGACAATTTCAGCGTCCGCGCGTCAGTGGCGTGACGCGCCAGCATCGCCGCCGCCAGACGCGGAACGTCTTCGCGCAACTCGCGCAATGACGGCATGCGCAACTCGATAACATTCAGCCGGTAATACAGATCCTGACGGAACGCGCCGCTCTTGACCTCGTCGGCCAGATGGCGGTGCGTTGCACTGATGATGCGCACATCCACCGGTGCCTCGCTGGTCGAACCGACCTGACGCACCCGTTTTTCCTGGATGGCGCGCAGCAGCTTGACCTGCATCGCCAGCGGCAGATCCCCGACCTCATCCAGAAACAGGGTGCCTCCGTCAGCCGCCTGAAAAAAACCGTCGCGATCGGCCACTGCCCCGGTGAACGCGCCCTTCTTGTGGCCGAAAAATTCCGACTCCATCAGGTTTTCCGGGATGGCACCGCAATTCACCCCGATAAACGGCCCGTCCCGCCTGGCGCCATTAAGGTGTATCAGCCGTGCGGCGAGCTCCTTGCCGCAACCGGACTCGCCGCGTATCTGTACCGGCGCCTGACTGCGCGCCAGCTTGTCGATCATCTGCCGCGCCTGCTCCATCAGCGGTGATGCGCCGATGAGCTGGGGAGTGCCGTGCCGGGCGGTCGTGTCCGCGCCCTCTCCCTCCGCTCCTGGTCGCGGCAACTTCAAAGCCGATCGCACCAGCGCCCGTAACTGGTCCAGCGACACCGGCTTCCCGAGGTAGTCAAACGCACCCGCCTTGAGCGCCGCAACTGCATTCTCGGCGCTGCCGTGCGCAGTAATGACCGCCACAGGAAGACTGGGATGGTGTTTGGTAATGTATTCGACGATCGACAACCCGTCGCCGTCGCCGAGACGCATATCGGTCAGGCACAATTCAAATGTATTGCGCCCCAGCATTGACAATGCCTCGGTCACACTACCCGCGCATTGCGGCTCGAGTCCCATCCGGATCAGCGTCATGCTGAGCAACTCCCGGATGTCGGCTTCGTCATCCACCACCAAAATCTGGCCGGTCGTCATCGCCTCCCTTTCAACCCGCGGCGCAAGTCAGCGAGAACCTGGCGCCGCCCGCTGTTTCCACATACTCGAGCGCCGCGCCATTAGCCTCGCAAATCTCCCGCGCCAAATACAGTCCAAGTCCGGTGCCGCCCGGCGAGGTGGTGAAAAACGGCTCAAACAGCTTGCCCCGTGACTCCGGCGGCACACCGGCGCCATCATCGATGACGTCCAATCTTACCGCATGACCCCGTGCGGCACGGCCCGCCTGCAGCCGAATGCTGCCGGGACGGCGACGCGAGTGACGCAGCGCGTTGTGGCACAGATTCCACAGCACCTGATTCAGATGATCGCGGTCGAAAATGACATGGGGGTCCCCCGTCAGATCCAGTTCGATTACATTGGCAGCCAGCTTTTCCGTAGCAGCAAACTGCTCGACGAAGGCGCGCAAATATGTGGTCAGGTTAAAGCGTTCACGTTTGGCACCTTCACCCCGGTTCAATGTCTGCACGTCGTTGATCATGCGATCGAGCCGGCGCGTATTGTCACGAATGATCGTGGTCAGCCGTTGTGCGCCGGCGGACACCCCGGATTCTTCCTGCAGCAATTCGGCCGCGTGGCTGATCGCACCGAGCGGATTGCGGATTTCGTGCGCGATGTTTGCGGTGAGCCGCCCGAGCGCAGCCAGTTTCATCTGCCGCGCCTCGGCCTGGATACGTGCAAGATCCTCCAGGAAGATCACCGCGCCTGCGCCGCGGCGCAGTGCAACCGGCACCAGCCGGGCACGCAGGCTGGCACCGATCTCGAAGGCGTCCGGCGCTTCACGCCCCTGCTGATCGCGCAACCAGGCTTCAAATCGGGCATACAACGCCGGGACGCGGTCCTTGAGGTTGATCACACCGCCCCCGCGCAATCCGTCAATCATGCGTTCGGCAGCGGTATTGACCTGGCGCACGACGCCATCGCCATCGGCGACGATAACGCCGTGCTCCATGTCCTGGATTACCAGCTGATTGACCTGCGCCAGGTTAGCCAGATCGATTTCACGCTGCGCTGCCAAACGCTCGCTGGCCAGTGAGCGCTTGGCCAGCGTATGCGCCAGCCAGGCGATGGCGAAATAAGCAACCGACAGCAATCCCGCCTGGGCGTACTGCGCGCCGCTTTCGGAAAAGCGCAATACTTCGTAGGTGTGCTCCAGCAGAATGGCAATGCTGGCGATCGCGGCAAAAAACAGGGTGAGCTGTCCACGCGTTACCAGCCCGGCGGCAGCGAGCGATGTCAGCAGCAGCAAGCCCAGACCGCTCGACAGTCCACCGCTGGCATACATCAACAGCACGACAAACCCGATGTCGCCGCCGACCTGAATGGCCAGCTGCCAGATGAAACGCTCGCGTACGCGGATCATCACAAACATCGCGAGCGCAAAACCAACATAACTCGCGGACCCGATCAGGAACAGGCGCATGTCCCGCGAGCCGAACTGCAACGTCGCTCCCCAGAACCCAACCGCGAGCAGCAACAGCGACGCCGCGGCAATGCGATAACCATTGAACAACAGCAATGACCGCCAGTACGCATCGGGTGTCAGGCGATCGTGATCCGGCTCCCCGGCTGGGAGCCCGGGCTGTGAGGGCTTTGCGGCAGCTTCCATGGGCAAGGGTCAGCGCGAGTCGCGATATTCCCGCGCGTGGTCATCCGAACAGAAAACCTTCTGTTGCGACACAACGCTCTCGCCCCGCGGCAAATGAACCCCGCAGC
>JBFKCU010000252.1:0-4603 GCA_041620115.1 Burkholderiales bacterium
GCACGCCGCACCCCCGGCCAACCGCCTGGTGCCGGCTGCGAAGAAAACCCTGGCCGAAGCCGACGTCATCCTCGCGCTCGACTGGCTGGACCTCGCCGGCGCCCTGAAACAGACCTTCGGCGGCAAGCCGGTCAATGCGAAAATCATCAACATCTCGTGCGACAGCCACCTGCACCGCGGCTGGAGCATGGACTACCAGGCGCTGCCGCCGGCCGACGTGTGGATGAACTGCGAACCCGACGCGGCGGTGCCGTTGCTCACCGACGCCGTAAGCGCACGGCCGCGGAAAATCGAAGGCAACGGCTATGCGCTCGCCGGCGCACCCGCAGAGCCGCTGGCGCTGAAAGGCCTCGCCCATGCGCTCAACGCCGCGATCGGCAAGCAGGACGTCAGCATCACCCACCTGCCGCTGGGCTGGAGCGGCGCCTACACCCACTTCCGCCATCCGCTGGATTACCTCGGTTTCGACGGTGGTGGCGGCGTCGGCGCAGGCCCGGGACTGACCATCGGCGCCGCACTCGCGCTCAAGGGCAGCGGCCGCATCCCCATCGGCCTGATGGGCGACGGCAACTTCCTGATGGGTAACACCGCGGTATGGACCGCCACCCACTACCAGATTCCGTGCCTGATGATCATCTGCAACAACCGCTCGTTCTTCAACGACGAGCGTCACCAGGGCCATGTCGCCGAATACCGCGGACGCCCGCCGGCCAACGCCTGGATCGGGCAGAAGATCGTCGACCCCGACATCGATATCGCTGCAATGGCCCGCGCGCAGGGCGCCGAGGGCATCGGCCCGGTCACGACCATGGCCGACATGCAGCCCGCCATCGAGAAGGGCATTGCCATCGTCAAGGCCGGCGGCGTGTGCGTCATTGACGCGCGCGTACTGCCGGGGTATGACGGTGAGTAATAATCACAAACAAGCTGACCATCAGGAGGACAACATGCGCAAGACCCGTCGTTTCCAGTTTGCCACCGCGGCCTGCACCATCGCGTTGCTGGCCGCAGCGCCGGCCATGGCTGCAGACCAGTATCCGTCGCGCCCGGTGCGCGTCATCGTGCCGCAAAGCCCCGCCGGTTCCACCGACGTTGCCACCCGCATCGTCACCGACCGGCTGGGCGAGGTGCTGAAGCAGAACTTCGTCGTCGACAACCGCCCCGGCGCCGGCAGCCTGACCGGCACCGATCTGGTGGCCAAGGCGGTGCCCGATGGTTACACGCTGCTGGCCATCGCCGCGTCGTTCACGATTACGCCCGCGATGCACCGCGACATGCCCTTCGATCCGGTGCGCGATTTCGCGCCCATTACCCAGTTTGCCGACCTGCCGCACATCCTCGTCGTGCATCCGTCCCTGCCGGTGAAGACCGTGCCGGAACTGATCACGCTGCTCAAGAGCAAGCCCGGCCAGATCACCTGTGCCTTCAGCGGCGTCGGCACCAGCACCCATCTGGCAACCGAACTTTTCCAGCATCTGAGCGGCACCAAAATGCTGCTGGTACCGTACAAGGGCGGCTCACCCGCAATGACGGCGCTGCTCGGCGGCGAGGTCCAGGTCAACTTCTCCGCCAGCTCCACCAGCCTGCCGCATATCCGTGCCGGAAAACTGCGCGCGCTCGCCGTGACCGGCGCCAAGCGCTCCATCGCCACGCCCGAGCTGCCGACGCTGGCCGAAAGCGGCGTCAAGGGCTATCAGCACGCGTCATGGGTCGGCATGCTGGCACCGGCCAAAACACCGGATGCCATCATCAAGCTGCTGCACGCCGAGTCGGTGAAAATCCTGGCGCGCAAGGACGTGAAGGAGCTCTACCTCAAGCGCGGCATGGAAACCGAGGGCGACAGTCCCCAGGAATTCGCGGCAGCCATCCGCGAGGAAGTCGACAAGTGGAAAAAACTTGTCGCCAGCGCGGGCATCAAGCCACGATAAATCGCCCCGCTCTGAAAAAAAAGCCGCGGTGTGAGCCGCGGCTTTTTTGTGGACAGCGTCATGGTCAACGGCATGACAAGGCTTATTTTTTCCCGCCGTCGTTCTTCTCAACGTCCGGCCGGTAGCTCGACTCCGGCTTGAGGCCCTTGCGACGCGCCCGTTCACTGATGCGGCCGTTCTCCAGATAACCGCCGGTGGCGGCTCGTCGCGCCCCCTCATCCCATACTTTCAACCAGTCTCCCGCAGCCGTTCCGAACCACGGCGCCTGCGGCCGCAGCTTGGGCAGGCCCATCTCCTCCCAGATCCTGCGCGCGCCTTCCATATATTCCTGCTTGGGCAGCGCAAACGGCGGCAGCACTTCCTTGGCCGTGGCATCGATCAGCAGCGTTGCGTCTTCCTGGTCGGTTTCGTGCTCGCGTTCGGGACCGTGGCCGCCGCTGCGATGTTTCAGCACCTGCAGGTCTTCGACGGGATTCATGCGGAAAGCCAGCGCCCAGAACAGCGCATCGGAATTCTCCGGTTCGATGTCTTCGCTCACCGCGATGCCGATCTTGCCGCAATCCGCCTTGAACGAAGTCACGCCGTACAACGCGCGCCAGATTTCACTGCGCGGCGTGCCCTGCGCAATGGTCACCACGGTCATGCGCCGCAATGCGGTCATGCGCTCATGCAGCGTCACCCGGGTCACGCCCTTGATGCCCAGCGTATTGCGCAGATGGGACAGGAACATCGGCTCGAACGACACGCGCTTGATTGCACTCGACTCGCTCGGCGTAACCTGGCTCAGGTACGAGGCCACGATCGCATTCTTGCGGTGCGTAATCGCCGTCACCCGCATCGGCATGTTGAACTGCTCCAGCGCGACGTGGCCGTGGGATTCACCGAACGGGCCTTCAGGTTCGACAAATTCCGTATCGATCAGGCCTTCGATGACAATCTCGGCCTCTGCCGGCACCAGCAGATCAACGGTCTTTGCACGCACCACGTTGATCGGCGCACCGGCCACACCGCCGGCCACGCCGACCTCATCCAGATCGATCGGCAGTTTCATCGGCGCGACAAACGCCACGCAGGGCGGCGCGCCAAGCACGATGGCAACCGGCATGGTCTTGTCGCCGCGTTTCTGGTGTTTCTGGTAATGACGATAACCGCCGGCACCACCGACCCGCGTTGCCATGCGCACGACCATGCGGTCGGGCGCCTTCAACCCGGCGCGGTAGGTGCCGTGGTTCTGGATGCCGGTTTCCGGATCCTTGGTAATGACATTGGTCGCCGTCAGCGTGGGTGCGCCATCGAAACCCGGCGTGGACACCGGTATCGGCAGCGCATCAAGTCCGTTGCCTTCCCCCAGCAGTGCATCGCCGGTAATCACCACGTCCTGGCAGGCGCCCTGATCCACGACCACGGGCGGAATCGGATTGGCCAGCGCCCTGTCCCAGCGCTGCGGCACTTCGTCCAGCGGCACGCCCATGCCGACGCCGTAGATCTCGCGGTTGCCGGCGAAAGCGCCGACGACCACCGGAAATTTGTACTTGCGCCCCTGCGCATTAACGACGTTGGTGAACAGGAACGCCTTGCGCTCATGCTCCTCGATGCCGCCGACATACTGCCAGCGCACCAGCGGATGCATTTCTGCATCCTTGTCGATGGGCCGGTCCACTTCGATCAACAGGCCGCGCTCGCGCAGTGCGGCGAGGTGGTCGTGCAGGTCCGCGTAACCGCGGTCAGTCTTGCTCATGCCGTTCCCATCAATTCGTGATCATTTGCTGCGTATCGCCGCCCACGGTGCGGTCTTGCCGCCGGCGGTCACCGTGCCTTCCATCTGATCACCGCTGACTTTGGCGGCGTAACGGCTGGCGCCCACGGTGAAAGCAATCTGGTCGCCGCGCAACCGCCCACCGGTCAACGGCTCCAGCTTGCCGCCGTGTGCCAGCGATCCGTGCACCATCTGGTAATCCTGCACGAGCTTCAATTCATTCTTGCCCGACATCCAGCGGCCGTCGACATTGGCCGGGACGATCCACAGGTATGCCGTGCAATAGCTGGTGCAGTCGCCCTTGGCCCCCTGCGACTCGTCGGCCTTCCAGTCGCCCATCGTGAACGAATTGGAGGCCACGCGAGTACCGGGTTTCATGGCGAGGATCTTCGGCCGCAGCTTGACGTTGAGTTCGGGCAGCAGAAACAACGTGATCACCGTGGCCTTGGAAAAGTCGGTTTCGAAAATATCACCGTGGATGAAGGTCGCCTTGCCGGTCACGCCCTCCTTGGCGGCGTTGCGGCGCGACAGCTCCACCATGTCCGGGTTGTATTCAATGCCATAGGCGGTGGCGCCGCGCTTGGCCGCGGTGATGACCGTGCGACCGTCGCCCGAGCCCAGGTCGTAATGGATGTCCTGGGGCGTGAGTTTCGTCATGTCGAGCATGCGATCCACCAGCGCCTGGGCAGTGGGCACCCAGACCACGTCCTTGCCGGCCTGCCCGACCTCGGGCTGGAATTCATCCTTGGCCGCAGGTTTCGCCTGCGCAAAAACAGTACCTGAAAAAAAAGACAGGGCCAGCGCCAGCGTGATGCGGCGCACGAAAATGCTTGAGTTCATGTCCAATCTCCGAGTCGGAACCGAAAGTTTGAAGCTGAGAGATGCCACAGCTGTCGGATGATACCGGATTCGGCGTCGC
>JBFKCU010000253.1:0-4569 GCA_041620115.1 Burkholderiales bacterium
GATCGACACGGTTCTCGTAACTGTTGAGTGCCTGCTTCCGGCCGTCGCAGCGTGTGCCGGAGCTTTTCTCGATGGCATCGAGAATCAGGTTTGGGGTCAGTGAATGATAGGGGGCCATAGATATTCCGGCCCGCACCTTAGCACAGCATTGCTTTTTGGCGTGAGCACAGCGGTTGTGAACAATCCGTGAAGTTCGGACATTTTTATTTGTTGCCGAACGTCGACGCACGCAATAGCATGCCGACCGCTGTAACCTAAGTGCTACCTAAGCTGGGTTTTATGATTGCGCGCCGCACAACAGGCATCAAGGGAAAGTATTTGCAAAACGCTTCCTATCGAAAGCGAACTCTCGCAGCCGCATTGCTTACTGCCATCGTCGTTTTCTCCCCGTCCCACGGTCGCGCTGCATCGTCCGCCGCACTTGATCGCCTGACTTTGCAGGCAGCTGAGTCGCTGTTTGCCGAACGCAACCGGGACCTGCTCGCGGCACGGCGAATTGTCGAAGGTGCAGAAGCTGACGTTATCAGCGCGGCGGCACCGCCAAATCCGAGTCTGTCCATTGGCACTTCACGCATCAGCCCCAGCCTGGGCATCGGTGCGGGGCGACTGACCGATAAACGCGTAGACACTGTCATCGGACTGTCCCAGGTCTTTGAACGCGGCAACAAGCGTGAGCTACGGAGTGAAGCAGCGCAGTTCAATGTCGCCGCCGCACGCCGCGACGAGGCGGATGCCGGAAGGCAACTGCTGTATCAGGTCCAGGCCGCCTACTACGACCTGCTGCTGGCGCAGGAAAAACTGGCGATCGCCTCGACTACTGCGACACTGTTCGACAAGTCCGTGACTGCCTCCGAGCTGCGCGTAAGAGCCGGTGATATGGCGCCGACCGAACTGGCACGCATCCGTGTCGACGCCTTGCGGGCGCGTAACGACGCGAGTGCGGCGCGCGCTGAACAACAGCGCAGCCAGCTCGCCCTCGGTTACCTCATCGGCGCAGAACGCGAGGCCGATCGCATCGTCGCCACCGACTCATGGCCTTCCGACGCCGTGCCCCGATCTTCGATCAATTTCGCAGACATCCTCGATCAGCGCGCCGATATTCAGGCGGCGCAGGCCCGGATCAAAGCCGCCGAAAAAGCGCGCGATCTCGCACGGGCGCTGCGCACCCGCGATATCACCGGAGGGATTCAATACGAACGCTTTCCCGGAGATACCGCCAACAACAGCTACGGTTTCACCGTGTCGATTCCGCTGTTTACCCGATACGAATACGCCGGCGAAATCAGACGCGCCGATATCGAACTGCAGGCAGCGCAGGAAAATCTCGAACGCTCCCGGGCCATTGCAGCCACGGAAATCAACCGCTCCGAGCGTGAACTAACCGCCGCGGCCGATCGAATGCGCCGCTCGCTGGACACGCTGCTACCCGCCGCAAGCAAGGCCGCGGATGGCGCCGAGTTCGCCTATACACGCGGCGCCATCGGCATCATGGATCTGCTGGATGCCCGTCGCCAGTTATATGCCGCAAAGCTGGATACCGCTGCCGCAACTGCTGATTACGCCAAGGCGCTCGCTGCCTGGCGCAGTGCTACCAAAATTTCCCGGGAATAGTCGCCAGCATGAAGAAATTACTCACGATAGTCTGTGCCGCCATCCTGGTCCAGGGTTGCAGCCAGCCCACGCCGGAAACTCCGGTCAACGACCCGAAGGTCGAGAACGACCGGATTACCTTCCCCGCCGGCAGCAGCCAGCTCGACGGCATCCGCTCGCTGCCGGTAAGCCTGCAGCCCATTCCATCGACACGGCTGAGCGGCCGGCTAATCTGGAACGAGGAACGGACCGTACGCGTTTATACGCCATTTGCAGGACGCGTCGAACGCATTCTCGTACAACCGGGCCAGGTCATCAGCGCCGGCCAGCCCCTGGCCATCATTGCGTCTCCGGAATTCGGTCAGGCTCAGGCCGAAGCGCGACGCGCGGAAAGCGACCACGGACTGGCCGAGAAAAATCTGCAGCGCATGCGCGAACTGGAACAACACGGCGTAGCCCCGCGCAAGGACCTGCAATTGGCGGAAGCTGAAGCCGGTAGAGCCCTTGCGGAGTTTGAGCGGACGCGCAAGCGACTGGCCATGTACGGCGCACGCAAGGAAGGCGTGGACCAGAACTACACGCTGACCAGCCCGATCGCCGGTACCGTAGTGGAACGCAACATCAATCCCGGACAGGAATTGCGCCCGGATCAGATGGTGGCCAACAGCCCGCCGCTGTTCGTGATCACCGATCCGACCAGCCTGTGGGCGCTGTTTGGCGCTGCCGAAAAGGATCTGATCTATCTGCGGGCGGGCAAAACCATCGCCGTGACTACCCCCGCCTACCGCGAACAGGAATTTGCCGCCCGCGTCGAGTCTATCTCGGACTTTCTTGATCCCGTGACCCGTGCAATCAAAATCCGTGCGCGCATCAACAACTCCGGACGCACGCTAAAAGGCGACATGTTCGTGACGGCGGAAATTGATGCAGACGGTGAGCGGGAACTGCTGGTGCCAGCAAAGGCGGTGTACTTCCAGAATGGAAAAAATTTCCTTTTCATTGAAGAAGGCAAAGGCACTTACCTGCGCCGCCAGGTCCAGACCGGTGACGTGCGTCAGAACCAGGTCGAAATCCTGGCCGGACTGAATGAAGGCGAGGCCGTGGTCACCGACGGATCACTCATGCTGCAGCAGGTCATGCAGCCGCGACGTGTGCAGAAGTAGCGCCAGATGATCAAACGCATCGTCTCTTTTGCCCTGCATAAGCCCCTGTTCATTTTACTGGGCACCATCCTTTTTATTGGCGGTGGCATTGCGGCCTTCAAAGCGCTCCCCGTAGAGGCACTGCCCGACGTTACCGACACCCAGGTACAGGTCATCACACTGTTTCCCGGACGCGCTGCCGAGGAAGTCGAAAAACAGGTTACGTATCCGATCGAAGTCGCGCTGGCGGGCATGCCGAACGTGATCCGCATGTTCTCCCATACTCAATTCGGTCTGTCGTTCATCATTCTTACCTTTGACGATAAGGCCAATGCCTATTTCGCCAGGCAGCAGGTGCTGGAACGGTTGCGGGATGCCGAGTTGCCGCCGGGCGCACAACCGCAACTCGCGCCGCTTTCAACTGCAGTCGGCGAGGTCTACCGCTACCGCGTCCGCGGCGCGGATCTCGATGCCCGGGAACTGCGCACCATCCAGGACTGGACAATCAGCCGCCAGCTCAAACTCCTGCCTGGCGTCGCAGATGTCGTCAGTTTTGGCGGCTTTATCAAGCAATACGAAGTCAATCCGGATCTCGCCAAGCTGAAATACTACAAAATCAGCCTGCAGCAACTGTTTTCCTCACTGGAGCGCGGCAGTTCAAATGCGGGCGGAGGTTATGTCGAGCAAGGCCAGCAGCAGTTCCTGATCCGCGGCATCGGCTTGTTACGCTCCGCCGACGAAATTCTGGACATTGTTGTCACCGAGCGTGAAGGCACACCCGTGCTGGTCCGGCACATCGCCACCCTGTCGGTGGGCTCGGTGCCGCGGCAGGGCGTCATCGGCCAGGATGAGGATCCGGATATCGTATCGGGTGTCGTACTGATGCGGCGCGGCGAAAATCCAGCCGAAGTACTCACCGCAGTGAAGGCGCGCGTCGCGCAACTCAATGCATCGGTACTGCCCAAGGGCGTCGAAATCGTCCCGTTCTATGACCGCACCTGGCTGCTCGACAAGACGCTCAAAACCGTGTTCACCAACCTGGTCGAAGGTGCCATGCTGGTAACGCTGGTGCTGCTGATCTTTCTCGGCAATCTGCGCGCCGCGGCCATTGTCGCCGTGATTATTCCGTTATCGCTGCTGGGCACTTTCCTAGGCCTGACCTTCCTGGGCATTCCCGCCAACCTGCTGTCGCTGGGCGCCATGGACTTCGGCATTATTGTCGATGGCGCGGTGATCGTCGTTGAAAATGTATTCCGCAAGCTCTCGGAGCACCGCGGGGAGATGCGGCCGCGGGAACGCCTCAACGCCATACTGGACGCGGTGGTCGAGGTTGGTCGGCCCACGCTGTTCTCGATGCTGATCATCATCGCGGCACATATCCCCATCTTCACGTTGCAGCGCCATGAGGGCCGGATTTTTGCCCCCATGGCCTATTCCGTCACCTCCGCACTGGTCTGCTCGCTGATTTTCGCGCTGACGCTGGTGCCGCTGCTGTGCTGGCTGTTGCTGCGCAAAAACCTGCCGGAACACGAAAACCGGCTGGTCCGCTGGTGCAAGGCGATCTATGAACCTTCCTTGCTCTGGGCTCTGTCGCACCGACGCCGTGTGGTGATATCGGCGACCCTGGTACTCGCATTGAGCCTCGCCCTCGTGCCGCGCCTGGGCACCGAGTTCCTGCCGGAGCTCAACGAAGGCTCGGTGTGGATCAACATCCCGCTGCATCCCAGCATCTCGGTCAGTGAGGCGCGTAATGAGATGGCAAAGATCCGCGCAGCCATCGCTCACATACCCGAGATCAACACCATCGTCTACAAAGCCGGCCGTCCCGAAGACGGCA
>JBFKCU010000254.1:0-4506 GCA_041620115.1 Burkholderiales bacterium
CGGTGCCATCGATATTGCCGCTGAAACCGGAAAACCCCGGCATGGCACCCTGCTGCTTCACCGACAATTCGTTGAAACGCCCGCGCACGGCATAGGTCGCCGGACGTGGCCAGGCCCCCGCCCAGCGCAGTGACAGATCATAGACCGCGCCGCCGGGGGCATGCGCAACCAGCGATTTCCGCAGCGACTCGTCCAGCGGCAGCCGGTCAGCGAGCCGGACCAGCGGCGCCAGTTCCAGCGCATTGGCCTGCAGCTCACCGCGTTGATAACCGGCGGCACCGGCCGCCTCCAGCCGCAGGGTCATGTCAACCGCCGGCAGCGTGAGCCGGTCCCCGGTGGTGAATGCAAGCTTTCGCGTCGCGACTTCGAAACCATCCGCGACCCGCTTCCATGAAAACCGGCCGCCCAGCTGCGCCATGTCCAGCTCCGGCAGGTTCGCCCCCAGCCGGGTCCTGACTTCGCGCAGCTGCAGGTCGGCGATCACGCTATCCGGCACATTACGATCGAACGTGAACCACGCGCGCAGGGCGCCGGTGCCCTGCTGCAAATGCACGGGGAATTCCAGCCACTGCCGCCAGGCGGCTATGTCGACATGATCGACCTGCAGGAACAGTTGCCCCGTGAGCAGCGTCGCCAGCGATTGAAAATCCTCCCCTCTCAGGTCGGCACGCAGGTCGACCGGGGAGGCCAGTGCGGCGGGCGGAACAGCGCGCAACGCGAGCCGGTGCCGATCGCCGCTGTTGACGATGCGCAGTTGCAGCTTGTCCAGTTCCAGCGTCGGCGCCCCGCGCGGTTCATCACTCCAGATCAGGCGCGCATCATGGATCTCGATGTCGCGCTGCCCCAGGATCCAGCGCGAAAAACCGCCGCCGCCGGAATCGTCCACATTCATCGCAATGCCCGCAACGGTGATCGTTCCGCTCGCATCACGCCGCACGGTCAGAACGGGCCGGTGTATGTCCAGCGAATGAAAGTTGACCTGCAAACGCGCCGCGGAACGCCACGACAACGTGGCGTCGACACGCGGCAGTTCCAGCGCGGGGCGACCGGCGGCATCGTGGACCACGACCTGCGTCAGCGCGAGCTGCGGCCGCAGCCCGTCCCAGTTCGCAGCAATGCCGCCAATGGTGATTTGCTGCTGTACCGCGCGGCTCAGCGTTTGCGCGATATCATCACGGTAAGCACCGATATCCGGCAGTATCCAGTAGCGCAGCACCAGCACGGTCGCAGCAAACGCAAACCCGGCGACGAGCACGCTCCAGGTCAGCAGTCGATAAACCCACAGCGAACTGACATGAATCCCGCTGCGGACTGCTGCAATGCTCATGTTTTGCCTGGAAAATATAAAATGTGAAAGTGAAACAAGGGCTTAACCATTCTAACGCGAACCGGACATGGAATCGAATAACGCACAGCCACCGGTAACCGCCGACCAGGCCATTGCCGCAGCGGCCGGCTACAGCCGCTATCTGCAGCGATTGCTGCAGGCAAATCCCGCGGTGCTGCGGCCGTCCGAGCTCGACCGGCCGTTCGCCGCCGCGGACATGCAGGCTGAGCTCGATGCCGCGGAAATCTCAGATGATCGCAGCCTCTGCCGCGCGCTGCGCCAGCTGCGCCAGCGGGTCATGGCCCGCCTGATCGCGCGTGACCTCGCCCGCCGCGCGACCCTCGACGAAGTGGTCGGCAGCGTAACGCAACTGGCCGAAATCACCATCCACACGGCGGTCACGCGCCTGCACGCTGACCTGGTCACCGTGCATGGCGAGCCGCGTGGCGCCAGCGACGGTAAACCGCAGCAGCTCCATGTGGTCGGTATGGGCAAGCTCGGCGGCGCCGAACTCAACGCCTCCTCGGACATCGACCTGGTGCTGGTCTATCCCGAGGAGGGCGACACGGACGGCGAACGCCCTTTGAGCAACCACGAGTTTTTCACCCGCTTGGGGCGGCGCCTGATTGCGGCGCTCAATGAGTGGACCGAGGACGGGTTCGTCTTTCGCGTGGATACCCGGTTGCGGCCCTACGGTGACAGCGGCCCGCTGGTCGTCAGTTTTGACATGCTGGAGAACTACCTGATTACGCAGGGCCGCGCGTGGGAGCGTTACGCCTGGATCAAGGGCCGTCCGCTGACCGGCGATCAGGCGGAAGAACTGCTGGCGCTGGTCCGTCCGTTCGTGTTCCGGCGACATCTGGACTACGGCGCCTTTGCATCGATGCGCAGCCTGCACAGTCAGGTCCGCCACGAGGTCAACCGCCGCGACCGGCTCGACAACATCAAGCTCGGTCCAGGCGGGATCCGTGAAATCGAGTTCATAGCGCAGGTGTTCCAGTTGATCCGCGGCGGCCACGAACACGCGCTGCAGCAACAGTCGACATTGCCGGTGCTGGCCGCGCTCGGGGAGCGCAATTTCATCAGGCCGGATGCGGCGGCGGAACTGTCTGCGGCCTATGTCTTCCTGCGCAACCTCGAGCACCGGCTGCAGTACCGCGACGACCAGCAGACTCAGGCAATGCCGGCCGATCCTGCAGAGCGCGCGCTGCTCGCCCGCAGCATGGGATTTGCCGATGAGCCGTCGTTTTCGGCAGCACTGGAACAGCACCGCAGCGCGGTATCGCGCCAGTTTGACTCCATATTTGCCGCCAGTGACACCGCCGAGCACCAGCTGTCCGCGCTGTGGCATGAACCGTACACGGAAGGCGGCAGCGCCACGGAAGAACTGTCGGCGATGGGCTACGCCCGCGCGCCCGATCTCTGCCGCCGCCTGTCGCTGTTCCGCCACGGCAATCGTTACCGGCAGATGCCCGCGGGCAGCCAGCGCCGGATCGACCGGCTGGTGCCCGCGGCCATCGCGGCCGCGGCGACGCACGGGAATCCCGACGCCACGCTGGAGCGGCTGCTGGAACTGTTCGAAGGCATCAGCCGGCGCGAAGCCTATCTCGCGCTGCTGCACGAATATCCGCACGCGCTGGACCGGGTCTCGGACCTGATGAGTGCGAGCCCCTGGGTGGCGCAATACATCACCCAGCATCCGATCCTGCTCGACGACCTGCTCGACACGCGCTCGCTGATGGCCGCGCCGGACTGGGACGAACTGCGCGCCGAGCTGCGCGAGAACCTGGACACTGCGGATGATGACATCGAACGGCAGATGGACATGCTCAGGCATTTCAAGAACACGCAGACCCTGCACTGCATCGCCCAGGACATCGCGGGCACGCTGCCGCTGGAAACACTGAGCGACCAGCTGTCCGACGTCGCCTGCGTGATCCTTGAAGAGGTCCTGCGCCTGTCGTGGCAGGGCCTCAGCCAGCGCCATCGTGATACACCGCGCTTCGCCATCGTCGGTTACGGCAAGCTGGGCGGCAAGGAACTCGGCTACGCGTCCGACCTTGATATCGTCTTTGTCTACGACGATGACGCCCCCGAAGCGGCCGAAAATTATGCGCGCCTCGCCCAGCGCATCAACAACTGGCTGACCAGCGTCACGGTCGCGGGCGTGCTCTATGAAACCGACCTGCGACTCCGTCCCAACGGCGCCGGCGGGCTGCTGGTGACGTCACTGGAAAGCATGCGCGAATACCAGCTGCAGAAAGCCTGGATCTGGGAGCACCAGGCACTGACCCGCGCGCGCAGCGTAGCCGGCGACGAGGCCATCGGCCGCGCATTTGAGGATCTGCGCGTCAACGTGCTGCGCGCCCAGCGTGAGCCGGAAAATCTGCGCACCGAAATTCTCGGCATGCGCCGGAAAATGCTTGATGCCCACCCCAACACCAGCGCCTTGTTTGATCTCAAGCATGATCCGGGCGGCATCATTGACGTGGAATTCATGGTGCAGTATCTGGTGCTGGGCCATGCGCATACCTATCCGGAACTGACGGCGAATTCCGGAAATCTGGCCTTGCTGAGAACCGCGGCCGGGCTGGGCCTGATCCGCAGTGAACAGGCCGAGGCGGTGCATGCCGCCTATCGCCGCTTTCGCGAACTGCAGCATCAGTTACGCCTTGCGGGGGAAAAATATGCGCGCGTTGAAGCTGCCAGCGTGGCAACCCCCGCGGCGGCAGTCATTTCATTGTGGGGCCTGCTGTTCGGCGATGACACCGCTGCGACCAAAACCGCCGCGGACGCGAATTAATTAAACGGTGACGTCCCTGAGGTGGGGCGCAAGATCGAGCAGTTTATACACCTCGATGTCGCCTTTGCCCTTGACGGAAATTCGCTCCGGCGCGCCGAATTCAAACATGTTGCGGCAGCGCCTGTAAGTCATGGCGTCAACAAGAATGGCCCCGCCTTTGGCTTCGCCGGTCATCCGGCTGGCCATGTTCACGGTATCGCCCCACAGGTCATAGATGAATTTGCGGGTACCGATCACGCCGGCCACCACCGGCCCGGAACAAATCCCGATGTGGATGCCGATCTCGATCCCGCGTCGCTTCGAAAACTCGCCCATGTACTTGCGTATGTCCAGCGCCAGCCGCAGCATCGATGACGTATAGTCGCGCGCATCGACG
>JBFKCU010000255.1:0-4497 GCA_041620115.1 Burkholderiales bacterium
CGCACGGTTGAACACCACGGACTCGGCTTCAAGCACGGCCTTCCTGATGTCATCACCGGTGGCAATCGCGGGCACCGGTGCACCGGGACGCACCGCCACACCGGAGCCGACACGGCCAATGTCGACGCCGCCCGTTTCGACCTTGCCGGCTGCGGCAAACTGCTTCACTGCCGCCGGCGGCGCGACGATCACGTCAAAGGTGTCACCTGCGGCCACGCGCTTCTGCATCTGCGGCGTGGTGTTGAACGTGATTTTCACCTTGTGCCCGGATTCCTTTTCGAATGCCGCCACGGCAGCCTTCAGGCCCGGCTCCACCGCGCCGCCGCTCATCACCGTGATTTCGGCAGCGTGCACGGCTGCGTTAAGACCCAAAAAAAAGCCCGCCAGGGCCAATAGTTTGCGCGTCATGTGTTTCTCCAGAGAAGGTAATCACGAGATACCGGTTTCAGCAAACACTTTTCTTGCTTCCACGGTCGAAAATCGCCGCGCGAGCTCGATGGCGGCAGCCGGCGCACCAATTGCGGCCGCAGCATCGTAACTGGTCATGTTCTGAATTTCATCCGGCAGCGGCGCCGCAAGCCGGACCCTGCAGCCCTTGTCCATCATCACCATCAATTCTGAAATCTGCGCGAGCCCGACCGCGTGAACCGGATGGGCAGCGACATATTCCATGATGGCGGAACCGGTCTTGACGACCACCAGTTTCGCACCGAGCTGTGCAGTCAGTCCAAGCTTATTCAGCAGTTTCTCCGAGTAGATGCCGCTGGAAGCCTCGTTGCGCACCACATGGCTTGCGCCAACCAGAAGTTTGCTGAACGAGGCGGTATCGGTGATCGCCGGCATCAGCGCATCGGCATGGATCACCACGCCCATGCGGGAGCGGCCGACATGGCCGCGGCTCACCGGATCGATCCTGCCCTGCGCGGCGAGCTCGTCCATCACCGCCGGTGTCGCCACGATCACGTCCGCGGTTTCTCCGGCAGACACCCGCCGGCGCACCTCCGGCACCGGTGCAAATTCGATCTCCACTTTTGCGCCGGTATCTTTTTCGAACGCGGCGGCAATGCGTGCGACGCCGCGCTTGACCGCACCGGCACTGAGTATTTTCAAGGCACTCATCATCGACTCCAGGTCAATCTATGCCGGTAGCGGCCATGGCCGCACGCGCTCCAGGCGTGGCCAGAAACCGCGTGAATTCCGCCGCCGCATCCGGATTGGCGCTGGCCCGGGTCACCGCCGCGTCATAAGCCGTAATGCTCTGCAGCGCATCGGGCAGCGGCCCCGCCAGTACAATCGCGACACCCTTGTCGATGAGCTCGCGGATTTCCGGCAATTGCCCGGCGCCCAGCAGCTTCTGCGATGACGAAGCGACATGGTCCATTACTTTCACGGTGTCGGCCTGCGTCACAATCTTGTCGGCGCCGAAGCCCAGTTTCTCGACGAGTTTCACCACATAGTTGCCGCTGGAAGCGACATTGACGACCACGGCATCAGCTGCCGCAATCCCCTGTTTGAACGCTTCCGACGTCGAAAGGTCGGGAGCCGCCGCGCCCTTGCGCGTGGCCATCCCCATGCGCGAACGACCGAGCGTCACACGGGTATCGGTCACAACCTTGTTCTGCGCGACGAATTCCTCCATCGCCAGCTGCGGTGTAACCGCGACATCGATAGCCTCTCCGGCGAGGACGCGCTCGCGCACTGTCGGCGCACCGATAAATTCCACGGTTAAGTGGTGGCCGGTGGCTTTCTCAAATTGCGCCGCGATTTGGGTCACACCGCGTTTCACCGGCCCCGCGCCGAGTATCCTGAGTTCTGCCACCCGATGCACTCCTGTATTAACCGCAGTCAATCGACGCCCGCACCCGAGGCCTTGATGACTTTGGCCCATTTCGGAATTTCGGATTTGATGTACGCGGAGAATTTCTCCGCTGTGCCACCCTGAATGATCGCGCCCTGACTCTCGAGAAACTTGCTCACCTGAGCATCCTTGAGCACGGCATTTACTTCGGCGTTGAGCTTGGCAGTTATCGCGGCAGGCGTGCCGGCAACGGCAACCAGCCCATGCCAGGTCGACGCCTCGAAGCCCGGCACCCCCGCCTCGGCCACCGTCGGCAGATTGGGCATGGTATCCATGCGCGTTGCGGTCGTCACCGCCAGCGGTCGCAGGCGATTGGCATCAAGGTACGCCTTGACCGACAGTGCCGTCGCGAATATGACCTGGCTGCGCCCGGCCAGCACGTCGGTCAACGCCGGCGCCGCGCCTTTGAATGGAATATGCAGCATGTCGGTTTTGGTCATGCTCTTGAATAATTCAGCCGCCAGGTGCGCCGCAGCGCCGTTACCCGATGAAGCATAATTGATCTGTCCCGGCTTCGATTTCAGATAAGCGACCAGTTCCCTGACATTTTTTGCCGGCACCGAAGGATGCACGACCAGGATGTTCGGCTGTGATGCAACCCACACTACCGGCACGAGATCCTTTGCCGGATTAAAAGTCATTTTCTTGTACAACGACGCGTTGGCTGCGAGCACGCTGTTATTGGCAATCATCAGCGTGTGGCCATCTGCCGGGCTGGTGGCGACGATTTCGCCGGCGACATTGCCGCCAGCGCCCGGGCGATTGTCAAACACGAACGGCTGTCCCATGCGCTCGGACAACTTGCCGCCGATCAGCCGCGACAGGATGTCACTGGGTCCGCCGGGGGAGAAAGCGATAACCATGCGCACTGACTTACTCGGATAGTCCGCTGCATGAACTGCGGGCGCCAGCATGGTTGCGATGGCCACGGCAAGCATTGTTCGAATCATGACATTCCCCCTTGGTCTTCTTTGTAAAAAACGGCGGCGCCAACTGCGGCCTCGCTGCCGGCCCGCAAGCTTAACAATGGGGCGCAGCGGTGACAATGCAATTGATCTTGAAGTTTGGGCGTCAGCAGGTGCAGTGCTATCCTATGTGGACTGACCACGCGCCATGCTGCCGGTGCCGGAGCCGGCGCGTTCATCAATCAGACCATCTTTCAACGCTACTGCCGCAAGGAACAATGCCATGAGCAAACCGCAACGCATCAAGGGCGTGCTCGCCCCGGTCGTCACACCCTTCGACAAGGATCTCAACCCCGACGCGCCGCGCTTTATCGCGCACTGCAAATGGCTGATTTCGCAGGGCTCCGGGCTGGCTGCCTTCGGCACCAACAGCGAAGCCAATTCATTGTCGTTCAACGAGCGCATTGCATTGCTCGATGCGCTGCTGACCTCGGGGGTCGATCCCGCACGGCTGATGCCCGGCACCGGTTGCTGCGCACTGACCGATTCGGTACGCTTGACCGAACATGCCGTCAAAGCCGGCTGCGCCGGCGTGCTGATGCTGCCGCCGTTTTACTACAAGGGCGTCAGCGACGAGGGCCTCTACCGCAATTATTCCGAAATCATCGAGCGCGTCGGCGACGACCGGCTGCGCATCTACCTGTATCACATCCCGCCGGTCGCCGTGGTGGGCATCACGCCCGGCCTGGTCGAGCGGCTGCTGAAAAAATACCCGACGGCCATTGCCGGCATGAAGGACAGCTCGGGCGACTGGAAAAACACCAAGACCATGCTCGACAACTTCGCCAAAAGCGGCTTTGACGTGTTCGCCGGCAGTGAATCCTTTCTGCTTGCCAACATGAAAAACGGCGGCGCCGGATGCATTTCAGCCACTGCCAACGTCAACCCGGCGGCCATCGACAAACTCTATCGCGAATGGCAGAACCCCGATGCTGAGGCGCAGCAAAAAGCGCTCGACGTCGCGCGCAACACCTTCGGCAAGAAATACCTGATGATTGCCGCGCTCAAGGCAGGCATCGCGCACTACAGTGGTGACGCCAGCTGGGCCACCGTGCGACCGCCGTTGCTCGAGCTGACCAAGGATGAAATGGCCTCGCTCGCCGCAGAATTGCAGGCCATCAATTTCGACATGCCCGGGCTGAAGGAAGCGCAGCCTGCGACCATATAAAACATTTTTAAAACAACTACTTATATTAAATCTCATCAACACATGTCCGTAAACACTGCAACCGCCGCAGCGCCGTTGTGCGCGGGGCCGGATTTCAAGCCGCGTGCTCCCAAACTGAAAATGCCGGCACTGGCCTGCGACACCCACGCCCACGTGCTCGGTCCTGCCGCGCGTTATGACTATTCGCCGGCACGCATCTACACCCCCCCGGACTGCCTGATGCCGGATTATCGCCATATGCTCGATACGCTGGGCGTAGACCGCGCCGTTCTGGTGCAGCCCAGCGTCTACGGCACCGACAATTCAGCGATGCTGGATGCGATGAAAACCGATCCGCGACGGCTGCGGGGGGTTGCGGTAGTCGATTCGACAGTCAGCGACGCCGAGCTAAAGTCCATGCATGCCGCCGGCGTGCGTGGCGTGCGGGTCAATATCGTCGACGTCAAGGACCGCAAGGCAGGTACGTTGCCGATGAGCATGTTGCGCCCGCTGGCGCAACGCATCTC
>JBFKCU010000256.1:0-4486 GCA_041620115.1 Burkholderiales bacterium
CGGCGAGGCTGCGGTCAATCTTGCTTTGCTGTTTGTCGAACCACGCCGGGGCGCGCTGCTTGTCGGCCGGTTCGAGGTATTCATGGTTGATGTTGACCGTGGCTTCGGTGATGCCGTCGCCCAGCGCCTCCCAGCGTTTGACTTCGATGCGCTCGTCAAAAGCTTCGGGAATCAACCGCGGCCCGCTGCCCATCGCATCCAGGTATTCGACGATCACCGGTGAATCATAGAGCGCGCGGCCGTCGTCGCGCACCAGCGTCGGGTTCTTGCCGAGCGGGTTGAACGCCGGCACGGGTGAATCCGGCGTCGAGGCGCGGGTGATGACGTAGTCGTAGGGGATGTTGCGCTCGGCGAGCACGATGCGCACCTTGCGTACAAACGGGCTGCCGGGGGTGCCGAAGAGTTTCATGCGGTTCCTTTGATGGGCCGGAGATTCCGGCGCCGGCGGGGATGCCGCCGGCAGGGCGTTGCCTGGTGTGGCGTCACCTGCGCTGCCCGCGCGGCGGCAGCGGTTCATCGAGGCCGATGTTTTCGAGCGCGCCGAACAGTTCCGCCAGTTTCTTGCGGTCGGTTTCCGGCAGCGGCGGCTGCAGGATGGCGTTGATGTTGGTTTCAACGTGCTCGGGATTGCCGGTGCCGAAGAGCACGACGTGGGCGCCGGGTTCATGGCGGGCGTAGCGGTAGGCGGCTTCGATGATGCTCTGTGCGCCCGCCTCATGCAGCAGGAAATCCAGCGGCTGCTTCTTGTCGGCGAGCCATTTGGGCACCTTGCCTGCCGCGGCGAGTTCGGCAATGTCCTGCTGCAACCGCCCGGGCACGCTGAATATCTGGCGCACCGCAAACATGATCAGCGCGCCGAGATTTTTCTCGCGCATCGCCGGAAACACCCGGTGCCGCGCGTTCTGGTTGAGCATGTGGAAGGCGACCATCATCACGTCCCAGCAGTCGTCATCGAGCGCGCGGGCGAGCATGTCGTGCTTCGGGTCACGCCCGGCAAACTCGGTGATGCCGAGGTGGCGGAACTTGCCCAGCGCCTTCTGCCGCAGCAGGACGGGGACGATTTCATGCATTACGCGGTCGTATTCATCCGGCAGCACGGTGTGCAGGCTGAACACGTCGACGTAATCGGTGCCCAGTGCGCGCAGCGAGCGGTCGAGCCCCGCAACGATTTCACCGGCGACGAATTCGGTGCCGTCGCGCAGCGAGGTCTTGTGTTTGGTGGCGATGACGAGCGAGTCGCGGGCGCGGCCTTCGATGGCTTTGCCGACGATGCCCTCGGTCTCGTAGTACTGCGCCGTGTCGATGAAGTTGACGCCGAGGTCGAGCGCGCGGCGCACGATGTTGACGGCGTGCGCGGCGTCATGGCCCGCACCCAGACCCAGCCTGCTCATGCCGCCGCAGCCTAGGCCGGCGACGCTGACTTTCAGGCCCGTACGGCCGAGGGTGGTGTATTCCATGGCGTCGCGATTGTCTTAAAACATTAATAAAAACAACTACTTATAACAAGCCACCGGTTGGTGGGTACTCACACCGCCGGCCACAGGCGCACGCCGACCGCGGGCGAATATGGGGCGTGGGTCAGGTGCGGCACGATGCGGCCCATCCAGGTATCGGGGTCGTCGCGTTCGGCTTCGTGCTTGCTGAAATGCAGTTCTCGCAGTTCGGGCGTGGTGAACTCGTGGAGCACGGCGTGCTTGTAGGCGCCCACGGTCGCCAGCATTTTGCGCGCGCCCACACAGCCGGGCAGTTTGGCCAGCAGCGGCAGGCGTTGCTGTGCATACCAGGCGCCGAGGTCGTCTTCGACCGCGGGCGAGGGCGCGTTGTAATTGCCGATTTGCACCACTGCTGCGGTGGTCAGTCCGGGACCGCGTTTGTCCGCGTCAGGTCCGTCGACGCGGGTTTCTTCGGCGAGGATGCACGCGGCGGACTTCTGCCGCATGCCGATGAATTTTCTGGTTTCGGCACTCTGTTTCTTGGCGAGCTGGCCGGGGCTGGGATTAAGGAAGGTGTGCGTGGTGTCGCCGCCGAACAGCGCGAGGTAGCCCTTGCCGCGCCCGCCGTGGCCCAGTTCGTAATGGGCGGCCCAGCGGTAACCGGGGCGTGACAGCTTTTCCGGAATATGCACTTCATGAAACCACGCGAAGTACTCGCTGCGGTGTTCGCTGGCGACATCGTACCAGATGGCCCAAATCCCCTGATCCATGCGTCTTTGTCCCCCGTTATGGTCTTGATTGTAATGCAGCAACGAGCGATATTGCGCTGCGCATTGGCACGGGCGCCGCTCGGCTGGTATTCTGCGGGCTCTGTTTTGATCACAAGGAGCAGCAAATGGAAGTCCAAGCAGGTACTGCGGCGCCGGATTTTTCGCTCGGCGCCCACAATTCCGACCAGAAAGTGTCGCTGTCGAGCTTCAAGGGCCGCCCCGTCGTGGTCGCGTTCATGCCCTTTGCCTTTACCGGTGGATGAACGAACCAGGTCAACGGGTTCCGTGCGAACTACGAAGAATTCAAGAAGCTGAATGCAGAAATCCTGCAACTGAGTGCCGATCCGGTGCCGAGCCTGAAGGGCTGGGCGGAAGTGCTGGGCGGCGTGCCGTTTCCGCTGCTGTCCGACTACTGGCCGCATGGCGCGGTGGGCAAGGCTTACGGCATATTCAATGAGGAGCGCGGCATGGACAAGCGCGCGGCCTATGTCATCGATGCCAAAGGCGTGGTACGTTACGCCAAAGTCTATCCGCAAGGCACGATACCGACCAGTGAAGAGCTGCTCGCCGAGCTGAAGAAGCTGTAAATAGCGCGCAGTTAGCCAGTGGGCCGACGGCTGATTCCGCAAGGGATGGGCTGTCGGCCTTGTTTTTTTCAAGATCAACCGGTGGAGCCCCGGGCCACCACCTGCGAGAGGAGATTCATGAGCAATCGCATCATCACCGAATGCCGCACGTCCGACGCCGCCGAGAACGGCATCATTTTCACCGGCTGCGGCATCAACAATGAGGCGCACGCGCATCCCGCGGGCGGTCGCCGCCGCCAGGTGCTGGTCGCCGGCAAACGCGTCAAGACCATCGATGTGCATGCGCACTGCGTGATCGGCGAGGCGCTGGCGCTGCTCGGCATGAAGGTCGAGGACCAGCGCGGGCCCGGCATCGGCGAGGTCGGTTCGCGCCGCATCGCGGAGATGGACGCGCAGGGCATCGACATGGAGGCGCTGAGCATCAACCCGACCTGGTACAAGGCCGAACGCGACGTGGCCGCCGAGGTGATCCGCATCCAGAACGACAAGCTTGCGGAATACTGTGCCACCTATCCCGACCGTTTTGTCGCGTTTGCTTCGGTGGCGTTGCAGTATCCGGATCTCGCCGTCGAGCAGCTGGTGCATGGCGTGAAGAAACTCGGCCTGCGCGGTGCCGCGGTCGGCGCCAGCGTGGCGGGAAAAGAGTTCTCCGATCCGCAGTTCCATCCGTTCTGGGCCAAGGCGGAAGAACTCGGCGTGCTGATTTTCATTCATCCGCAGAGCACGCCGCAGCTCGAGCCGCGTTTCAAGGGCAACGGCTGGCTGTCGAACACCATCGGCAATCCGCTCGACACCACGATCGCGCTGTCGCACCTCATTTTCGAGGGCACGCTGGATAAATTCCCCGGACTGAAGATCTGCTCCGCGCATGGCGGCGGCTATCTGCCGTCGTATGCGCCGCGTTCCGACCAGAGCCTGCGCGTGGCGCCGGAAATGGATACGGGCGTGAAATTGAAGAAAAAGCCGACCGAATACCTGCGTGGAATGTATTTCGACACCCTGGTGTTCACCAATGAGGCACTGCGCCACCTGGCGGCGGAAGTCGGTTCCAGCCAGCTCGTCATCGGCACCGATCATCCGATTCCGTGGCAGAGCGAGTCAGTCGACCACATCCTGAATGCGCCGGGATTCACTGATGCCGAACGCCGTGCGATGCTCGGCGAGACGGCGGCGAAACTGCTGGGGATTCCGCTTTAACTTTCTTCCCGGGGAGGTTGTCATGGAACGCAAGAAAGCAAGTGATTATCCGCCGGAAGTGCTGAAGCTGTTCGACGGCTATGTGCATGGCGCCATGACGCGGCGTGATTTTCTCGATCGCGCCGCCAAGTATGCGGTCGGCGCATTCACGGCGACCGCGATGCTGGAGAGCCTGAAGCCGAATTTTGCGTGGGCGCAGCAGGTGCCCAGGGATGATGCGCGCATCAGGACCGAATACGCGTTCTACGATGCACCGAACGGTTCGGGCAGGATGCGCGGTTATCTGGCGCAGCCGGCGAAGGCGGCGGGCAAACTGCCCTGTGTGCTGGTGATCCACGAGAATCGCGGCCTGAATCCGTATATCGAAGACGTGGCGCGGCGGCTGGCAACGGCGAACTTTGTCGCCTTTGCACCGGACGCGCTGTGGCCGCTGGGTGGCTACCCGGGGGACGAGGACAAGGGGCGCGCGATGTTCGCATCGCAGGACGCGAAGAAGCGC
>JBFKCU010000257.1:0-4482 GCA_041620115.1 Burkholderiales bacterium
ATGATGTAGTCGAATTCACCCAGGTCATCGCCGATGTCGAGAATGTCCTGATGTTTCAGTTCGACATTCTTCAAACCCAGGGCATCGACCGTTTTCCAGCCGTCGCTGATCTGCCGCGACGAGGCGTCGATACCGACAAACCGGCTCTCGGGATAGTTCTGTGCCATCAGGATCAGGTTGCCGCCCATGGAGCAGCCCAGTTCCAGGACCCGGCAGTTTTCGACCGGCGGCGTTTCCAGGCCGAACATGATGGCAATAGCGGCCAGATGCTCCGGGCGGGTCTGCGGAAAGGGGTGGCTGCGATAGGGGATCGCATCGTAGGTGGTTCGGGAATCGGTCATGGCCGGATACCTTTCAGCGTCAGGGTTCGGAAGGCGTGGTGCGGTTTTGACGTGAAGAATTGCTGGATTGCGTAATCCGCAATGTTCTTTGATCTATCTGAAGGGTAGCAGATTAACCCATCTGAATCATCATGTTAGGTGGTATCGCCTGACCTGTTTGTCGCGGGTGGATAATCCAGTGGCGGTATAATGACCTTGTCTTAATCGGTTGTCGGCGGACCGCACAACGCCGTGCGATCTGCCGATCATGCGGTGGCGACGCCGTATGAAGGAGTTTCACGGTTCACGGTTGCGTGGCTCGCCGTGTTTATCCGCGGCCCCGGTTCTTGTCCCAGACATAACGCACCAGGCGCTGCCAGCGGTTTTGTGGTTGCTTGAGTTTATTTGGTGCGCGCCCGGCCTGGTCGCGGGCGTGGCTCTGTTTCACCAGTTCATGCAGTTCGCGCATGTTGAGTCCGCCGGGGCCCCGGATTTTTTCGGGGTCTGCCTTCGCGGGATCGGTTTTATCGGGGTCAGTTCGGTCTTTCATATGATTATCCTACGCCTGATCGGTCCCTTCTTGGCCTACGCCGGTGCCGCTATGGGCCGAGCGGCCAGAAGATCGGCAGGACAACAAGCACGACCAGGAATACCACCAGTGTCAGCGGCACGCCGAGCTTGAGATAGTCGACAAAACGATAGCCGCCGGGACCCATGACCAGCACGTTGGCCGGGTGCGAGATCGGGCTGGTGAAGCTTGCCGACGCCGCCATCGCCACGGCCATCATGGCGGCATGCACTGAAAAACCCATCTCGGCGCTCGCCGACAGCACGATAGGCGCCATCAGCACGACCAGTGCTGCGGTGGGCACGATCATCGTGGCCATGGCGGTCACGCCGTACAGCCCGGCGATGACGGCCCAGGGACCATGATTCCCCAGTGATGCCATGACGGCATTGGCGACGAATTGTGCGGCCCCGGTTTCCTGCATCGCAACACCCAGCGGCAGCATGCCGGCGATGAGGAAAATCGCGCGCCATTCGATTGCCCGGTAAGCCGCTTCCATGTTCAGGCACCGGGTGAGCACCATCAGCGTGGCCCCGGTGACCGCAGCGATGGATATCGGCAGCCAGCCCAGCAGCACGACCCCCACTACGCCGAGCATGATGAACCCCGCAACCGGCGCCTTGCTGGTGTTGACCACGGAAGGTGTTACCGGTGTAAGGACGATGAAATCGGGGTCGCGATCGAGTGCCGCCAGGCGCGCGCGCGGGCCCAGCAGCAGCAGTGCGTCACCGAGCAGCAGTTTCATCGAGCCGAGTTCGCTGCGGTACGGACGTCCATTGCGCCAAATTGCGGCCAGCTCGAGCTGATAGCGGCCGCGCAGGTCGAGCTCTGCAACGGTCTTTCCGGCGAGGGCGGAGCGCGGATGCAAGGTCGATTCCACCATCTGCAGAGAATCCGAATCAAAGACATTCAGGTGTGTGGAGGCGTCCTGCTGGATTTCGAGTTCCTGCAGGCCGCGCAGCACGTCCACGTCTTCATCGCGCCCCTGCACGATAAGCAGGTCCCCGCCTTTCACCGGGGCATCGGAATCCGGCATGACCTCGAGTTCGCCCTGACGGAACACGCCCAGCAGGCGAAAATCAAACGAATCGGCGAGTCGCGTCTTGCTCATGGACTGGCCCTCGAGTTCGGACTCTTTGGGCACGTGGATGACGAATACCCGGTCGCGCAGCTTGTAGATCTGCTCCATGTCTTCATCAGACACTTTGGCCACGGCGGTGAATTCCTTGGATTCCTCCAGCGCCTTGAGATCCTCCGGATCACACTGCACCAGCAGGTGGTCCCCTGCGGCAAGCGTCACCCGACCCAGGCGTGTACGCCAGACCTCGGAGGCGCGACGTACGGCGAGCACGTTTGCGGCGTGCTTTTCACGAAACTCGCGATGGCGCACGGGCTGGCCGGCGAGGCTGGATTCCTCGGCGACCTGCACTTCGCGCAGTTTCAGCTTTTCCGAAAGCAGGTCCTGCAGCACGGGAGCTTCCCGCTCGATCTTGAGCTCACTCCATTTGCGCAGCGCCTCGAAGCGGTCATGACGCCCCTGCACCAGCAGGATATCGTTGCCCTGTAACCGCGTGTCGGTATTAGGCAGCGCCTGGGTGCGGCCTTCCCGCATCAGTGCGATGATGATCAGGCCGGCGGACTCGGTCAGCCCAGTTTCGCGGATGGTCTTCCCCGCAGCAATCGAACCCGGTGTGATGCGCACCATGAACATGCGCTCCTGCAGGCTGTAATGTTCACGCAGGTTGCGACGCGCCTTGCCTTCTTCCTGCTGCGGCGAGCTTTTCGGCAACAGGTGGCGCCCGATCAGCACCACGAATGCGGTGCCCGAGCAGAGTATGACCAGGCCCAGCGGCGTGAAATCAAACAACGTGAAGGGCACATGACCCGCGTCGCGCAGGGCGCCGCTGATGAGCAGGTTGGGCGGTGTCCCGACCATGGTGGTGAGGCCGCCCAGCAGGCTGCCGTAGGCCAGCGGCATCAGCAGGCGCGGCGCCGGGATTCCGGATCGCCGCGCGACATCGATGACTACCGGCAACATCAATGCGGCGACGCCGATGTTGTTCATGAATCCGGACAGGCCGCCGGAGACCAGCATGATTACCGCGATCATGCGCGCCTCACCGTGGCCGGCAACGTTGAGCACGCCGCGGCTGATGATGTCTGCGAAGCCAGCCCGGCTCAGTCCCTCGCTGAGGATGAACATGGCCCACACGGTGATGACTGCCGGGTTACTGAAGCCGGCGACGGCTTCGGCCGGCGTGACCAGTCCGGTGAGCGCCAGTGCGCACAGGACCATCAGCGAAACGACATCCATCCGGACCCACTCGGTGATGAACAGCACGAGTGATGCAGCGAGGATGCCCAGCACGAGCAGGACTTCGAAGGGGATGTCGCTCATGGACTTAGCCGTGCGTCAGCAGGAGGGGACGCAGCGATCGGGGAACCGGATCGTCGCAGGGCGTCATGCAGCAGCGAAGACCGCGGTGGACTGCCTTTGCATGCATGATCGACGGCTCCCGGGGAGGCTCTTGCCATTCACGTTAAGGGGGCGTTCAACGCGCGTCAACCGCGTTCTTTGAAAACCGCTCCGCCGCGTCGCGCTCGAGCGGGGCAGCCACCATGCTACACTTCACGCCTGATTTTAATGGAGTTTTTCGTCATGTCGGGCAGCACGCTAGGCACCCTGTTTTGCGTTACTTCCTTCGGCGAATCGCACGGACCGGCGATCGGTTGCGTCGTCGATGGCTGTCCGCCGGGACTGGCGCTCTCCGAAGCCGACATCCAGCTCGAACTCGACCGGCGCAAGCCCGGTACCTCGCGCCATGTCACGCAGCGGCGTGAGGAAGACAAGGTGGAAATCCTCTCCGGTGTATTCGAAGGCCGGACCACCGGCACGCCGATTGCGCTGCTGATCCGCAACACCGATCAGCGCAGCAAGGACTACGGCAAGATCAAGGACCTGTTCCGGCCCGGCCACGCCGATTACACCTACTGGCAGAAATACGGCATCCGCGATTACCGCGGCGGCGGGCGCCAGTCAGCGCGCGAAACTGCGGTGCGGGTGGCGGCGGGGGCCATCGCCAAGAAATGGCTGCATGAAAAATTCGGCACGGTGATCCGCGGCTACATGTCGCAGCTCGGTCCGAAGGAAATCCCGTTCGTGACCTGGGACGAGGTCGGCCGCAATCCGTTCTTCGCACCGAACGCGGAGATCGTCGCCGAGCTGGAAACCTTCATGGATAAACTGCGCAAGTCCGGGGACTCGGTGGGCGCAAGGATTACGACGGTCGCATCCGGCGTGCCGGTGGGCCTGGGCGAGCCGGTCTACGACAAGCTCGATGCCGACATTGCCTACAACATGATGAGCATCAACGCGGTGAAGGGCGTGGAGATCGGTGCAGGATTTGCTGCGGTCACGCAGAAGGGCACCGAGCATTCGGATGAAATGACGCCGCAGGGTTTTGTCACCAACAACGCCGGCGGCGTACTCGGCGGCATCTCGACCGGGCAGGACATCATTGTCAACGTCGCGGTGAAGCCCACTTCGAGTATCCGGCTCGCGCGTCACACCATCGACACCGCAGGCAAGGCCGC
>JBFKCU010000258.1:0-4474 GCA_041620115.1 Burkholderiales bacterium
ACCCAGCTCAGATTGACGGCCTCGAGCTGATCGGCGAGCAGCATCGGGTGGTCGTGGCCCTGCACGACGACGAGGCGGTTTTTCTCCATGTCCTTGTGCGCGACATACCAGGCGTCACCATCGCCTTCGCGCGTGCCGCCGATGCCCAGACCCTGGCGCTGGCCCAGCGTGTAGAACATCAGGCCCATGTGCTTGCCGACTTTGACGCCGTCGGACGTGACGATATCGCCCGGATTCGCCGGCAGGTAGCGGTTGAGGAATTCGCGGAACGGGCGTTCACCGATGAAACAGATGCCGGTGGAATCCTTTTTGTCGTGATTGGGCAGGCCTTCGCGGCGCGCGATCTCGCGCACATCGCGTTTGTACAGCTCGCCCAGCGGAAACAGCGTTCTTGCCAGTTGCTGCTGGTTCAGGCGATACAGAAAATAACTCTGGTCCTTGGTGCCGTCTTCGGCTTTCAGCAACTGGTGCCGGCCGTCGACTTCCCGCACCTGCGCGTAATGCCCGGTGGCGATGCGGTCGGCGCCGAGGTTCATGGCGTGATCGAGGAAGGCCTTGAACTTGATCTCGGCATTGCATAGCACGTCCGGATTCGGCGTGCGCCCGGCGCGGTATTCGCTGAGGAACTCGCTGAACACGCGGTCCTTGTATTCGGCGCTGAAGTTGACGGCCTCGATTTCGATGCCGATGCGGTCGGCTACCGCGACGGCATCGATCAGGTCCTGCCGCGATGTGCAATGTTCATCAGTATCGTCGTCTTCCCAGTTCTTCATGAACAGGCCGACCACGTCGTGCCCCTGCTGCTTGAGCAGCAATGCGGCGATCGACGAGTCTACGCCGCCCGACATGCCGACTACGATTTTCTGTTTTTTCCCCATGGTCCTAGTGGTGGTTATACAGCAGGCCGAGCGGATAACGCCGTCCGGCCAGATAGTCATCTATGCATTGCATCAGCAGCGGGGTGCGGTGTTGCGCGCGGCTGGCGCGGATTGCGGCGACCGGCATCCATAATGCGCGCATGATGCCGGCGTCGAGGGTTCGATCCGGCTGATGATCCGACAAATCACCGGTGAACGCGAATCGCAGATAAGTGATGCCCGTCCGGGACCGCTGGTACTGGTATATCCCGATCAGCGCCGTAGGCGTGAAGTGCCAGGCTGATTCCTCCAGCGTTTCCCGGACAACGGCTTCGATCAGCGATTCCTCGGCTTCCAGGTGACCGGCCGGCTGGTTGTAGCGTATGCCATCATCGGTCTGTTCCTCGACCAGCAGGAAGGCGCCGTCGCGCTCCACCACGGCGGCGACCGTGACATTGGGTTTCCACTGAGGGCGTTCATTCGTCATCGGCGTATTTTATCGTCCGCCTGCCGGCGATCCAAACCTGCGGGATGCGCGGCGCGCAGACGCAAAAAAAGCAGGGCGAACCCTGCTTTCTAGGATGAAGAGAAAGTTATTACTTGTCTTTCTTCTTCTCTTTTTTCTCTTTCTTTTCCGTCTTTTTCTCGTCTTTTTTCTCGGCGGCATAAGCCGGGGCGACGGCGACTGAAGCGAACATTGCAGCTACAACGAGTGCGAGCAGCTTCTTCATGTTTCCTCCCTGATTGAACGGAATCAGCCGGCCGACCACCGGCCAGCGGCTCATTGCGAGCGGGGCTACATTAGCCTATGCACCCATAAATGACAACGGGAAAATAAGGACGAAAAAAAGGCAGGGCCTGAGCCCTGCCTTTTCCAGAGAAAGCGACAGATTACTTCTTGTCGGCTTTTTTCTCTTCTTTCTTGGCTTCTTTCTTTTCTTCTTTCTTGGCTTCGGTCTTTTTCTCTTCTTTTTTCGCTTCCGCGGCGAAGGCCGGGGCAACAGACACGGTGGCGAAAGCGGCAGCGATAATGGCAGCAAACAGTTTGTTCATGATTTCCTCATTAGTGGTTGATCAACCAGGCCTTGCGGCCTTTAACCGAAACAGTCGGTCAGGGCCAATAACGGGCCCGACTGCAGGCGGTTGACAGCTGTGCGTAAGATTTGTCGAAAAAAAGCACAATAAAAACAACCAATTTCGATTTGTCCCGCAGCTGACGGTGGCGGCGGATCGTGCCAAGCCCCACTAAAGTCGTCCCGGTTGGTGGGGGGGGGCTGTTGCATTAAATTGACGATATGGCGGTTTTCCAGCTCCCCGGGGGAATGCCGGCCAGCGTCCACGGGCCGATGCTGTAGCGGATCAGCCGTAGCGTGGGGAAACCCACGGCGGCGGTCATGCGCCGGACCTGGCGGTTCCGGCCTTCGTGCAGCACCAGTTTGAGCCAGGTGGTTGGAATGGTCTGGCGCACGCGGATGGGCGGCACGCGCGGCCACAGCCAGTCCGGCGCATCGGTCAGTTGCGCGTCGGCCGGGCGGGTGTGGAAGTCGCCCAGTCGCAGACCGGTGCGTAATGGCGCCAGTGCGGCGTCATCGGGCGCGCCTTCGACCTGCACAAAATAGGTTTTGGCCAGCTTGTGCCGTGGATCCGCAATGCGGTGTTGCAGTGCGCCGTCGTCAGTGAGCACTACCAGACCTTCACTGTCGGTATCCAGCCGTCCCGCCGGGTACACCTGCGGTACCGGCACGAAGTGCTTCAGCGTTTGATGTTTGCCCAATGGGCTGAACTGGCAAATGACGCCATAGGGTTTGTTGAGGAGCACAACCATGGCCATGGACGGATTGTACGGAAAAAGGCCCCCGCAACTGCGGGGGCCCGGTGTTACAGCGGCGCCGCTCAGGCGGCGACCCGGGTTTCGAGGGCGCGCGTCAGTTGATCGTAGCCCGGAAGGGTCAGGAATTCGACATAGTCATCACTGGTCGTGATCTCGTCGAACAGCCTGGCCGCATCCTCATAACGCCCGGCCCGCCAGGCGTCTTCGCCCATTTCACGGCGCGCCTTGGCCAGTTCCTCGGGCAGCATGCTGCGGAACATCTCGCGGGTGATCTTGCGCCCGTCTTCGAGCACGCCTTTGGGGCTGCGCATCCACTGCCAGATCTGCGAACGTGAAATCTCCGCGGTCGCGGCGTCCTCCATCAGGTTGTACACGGGGACACAACCGTTGCCGGCGAGCCAGGCGCCGATGTACTGGATGCCGACGCTGATGTTGTTGCGCAGGCCGGCCTCGGTGATCGGCGCTTCCGGTTTGAAGTCGAGCAGGTCTTTGGCGGTGACCTTGACGTCCGGACGCTGCCGGCTGACCTGGTTGGCTGCCGGCATGTGTTTGTCAAAAATTTCCTTGGCGATGCCGACCAGCCCCGGATGAGCCACCCAGGTGCCGTCGCAGCCGTCGACGGCTTCGCGTTCCTTGTCGACGCGCACTTTGGCCAGCGCCGCATCGTTGGCCGCGGCATCGTCCTTGATCGGGATCTGTGCTGCCATTCCGCCCATCGCGAACGCCTTACGCTTGTGGCAGGTCTTGATCAGCAGCAGCGCGTAGGCGCGCATGAAAGGGGCGGTCATCGTCACCTCGCTGCGGTCGGCAAGACAGAAATCCTTGTTCGAACGGAATTTCTTGATGCAGCTGAAGATGTAGTCCCAGCGGCCGATGTTGAGGCCGACGCAATGCTCCCGCAGTTCGTAGAGAATTTCGTCCATTTCGAACGCGGCGAGCACGGTTTCGATCAGCACCGTGCTCTTGATCGTGCCCTGGGGCACGCCCAGTTCGCGCTGCGCCATGACGAAGATCTCGTTCCACAGCCGTGCTTCAAGATGGCTCTCGATCTTGGGCAGGTAGAAATAGGGGCCGGTATTTTGCGCCAGCGATGCCTTGGCGTTATGGAAGAAGTAGAGTGCGAAATCGAAAATCGCGCCGGAAACCGGGGCGCCGTCGACCAGCATGTGATTTTCAAGCAGGTGCCAGCCGCGGGGCCTTACCAGCAGCGTCGCCGTCTTGCTGTTCAGCGCATAGTCCTTGCCTTCCGGGCTTTGGAACGTGATCGTGCGGCGCACAGCGTCGCGCATGTTGATCTGGCCTTCGATCATGTTGCTCCACGTCGGGGCATTCGAGTCTTCGAAGTCCGCCATGAACACATTGGCGCCGCAATTGAGGGCGTTGATGACCATTTTGCGATCGGTGGGGCCGGTGATCTCGACCCGGCGATCCTGCAGGTCGGCGGGGACTTTGCCGATGGTCCAGTTGCTCTCGCGCACCGTTTTGGTCTCCGGCAGGAAATCCGGCAATTTGCCGGCGTCGAAACCGGCCTGACGTTGCGCGCGCAGTGCCAGCAACTCGCGGCGGCGGCCCTCGAACTTGCGTGACAGCTTGGCGATAAAGGCAATCGCCTGCGGCGACAGGATTTCAGCGTAGCCGGCGGACATCGGTCCGAGGATCTCGACGCCTTCGGGCAGTGTTGGGGTGGTCATGAGCAGGCTCCTTCTGGTAAATAAGGAAATTAACTTTTCATATAATGAAAATTAATATCATAGAGAATGTTGCAATGCATTATACAGAACATACG
>JBFKCU010000259.1:0-4471 GCA_041620115.1 Burkholderiales bacterium
CGTGGGAACGGTTGCGCTGCCGGGTGCATTACCCGATCCGTGTGCCACGTCAGTTGCGACATTGCTGGCCGCCATACCCATGCACATTCAGGGCTACAACAACGGCACCGGCGTTCCGGGCTGTGTGCCGGCAACCAAGGCTAACACCGACGTTGTCGTGGTGCGACGGACACGCGGTTGTGTGGCGGGAGTCGCAGGCTGTGCCGCCGCCGTCGGCGGTGCGCCGTATATGCAGGTCTCGCTTTGCGACAGCGAAGCACCCACTACGCCGTTCGTCCTGGGCCTTCAGGGTACGGCCACCTTTAATCTCAGGATCCGTGACTGCACTACAGCGGCCGGCATGCGGCAATACCTGGAACATATTTATTTCGTCAGCACTGATAACGGGGCAGGACAAAACGTGCCGACGCTGAAACGCATGGAATTTACGGGCGGGGGTTTTACCGAAACACCGCTGGTGGAAGGGATAGAGTTTTTCAAGGTTAACTATGGCATCGATACCAACGGGGACGGCGTAGTGGACGTGGAGCATGCCGATCCTGCAAGTTATGTGTGCGCCGGCTGCACTGCGATCACCAACTGGAATAATGTCATTACCGCCCAGATTTATGTTCTGGCGCGCAATATCGAACCTTCACCTGGCTATAACGACGGCAAGACCTATCAACTGGGCATAACCGCGGCCGGCACCCCCTTTACGGTTGGCCCGTTCAATGATGGCTTTCGCCGACATGTTTACACCAGCACCATCAGACTAGTTAATCCAGCAGGCCGGAGAGATACGCCATGAAATCGGGTATGCAAAATCAACGCGGAGCAGTGCTGATCGTCGGGCTAATCATGCTGGTATTGCTGACGCTGTTTGCGGTGTCGGCACTGAATACCGGCACGACCAACCTCAAAGTGGTAGGCAACATGCAGGCGCGCAATGAGGCGTTTGGCGCCGCGCAGCAGACCATCGAAACGGTACTCAGTTCGCCGACGTTCATTTCCAACCCGGCCAATGCCGTGCTGAATCCCTGCGGCACCGCGAATACCACGTGCGCGGATGTCAATGGCGACGGCACGATGGACTACACCACGCGACTGATCCCGCAGCCCCGCTGCGTCTTCGTGCGGCCGATCAAGGTGGTGGAATTGAATCTTACCAATACCGAGGATCTGGGCTGCGCGGCCGGGCAGTCACAACAATTCGGCGTGGCCGGTGGTGTAACCGGTGATTCGCTCTGTGCCAATACGGTATGGGAAATCACCGCAGACACCACGGGAGTGAGCAGCGGCGCCAGGGTCACGGTGACGCAGGGCGTAGGCGTGCGTGTCAGCATCGATGACACTGCCACCTCCTGCATCTAGTGCTGCCGGACATTTTAAAGAGGTTTGACATGAAAAATACCTACCGTACCGCATGCAGTCTTGCCCTTGCTTCAGCGCTCATGGCAACAAGTCCTGCCCTGGTCAACGCGGAGGATATTGACCTGTTCGTGGGGTCGACGCCGTCTTCGGCAGCCAACCGTCCGAACGTGCTGATCATCATCGACAACAGCGCCAACTGGTCTGCCGCAAATCAGCACTGGCCGGGCGGGATTAAGCAGGGCGAATCGGAACTGCGCTCGCTGCGCACCGTGGTCGGCGAATTGACCGACTCGGTCAACGTCGGGCTGATGATGTTTACCGAGGGCCAGGGCAGCGACAAGAACGGGGCGTACCCGCGATTCGCCATGCGCCAGATGACCGCGGGCAACAAGGCAGCGCTGCAGGAATTGCTGGGCACTACCTCCTGCACGGACGGCCTCAACAGCCTTAATGGGACGGATAACTGCCTGGTCAAGAATTTTGACCGTCCGGATGAAAAGACCGGCACGGCGAAGACTGACTACAGCGCCGCGATGTTCGAGGCGTTCAAGTATTTCGGCGGTTATACCAGCCCGGCCAATGCGAAAAATGATGTTGCGGGTTCACCGATCAGCCCCAGCCAGTTCGGACCCCTGCGTTATGCGGGCACACCCAGCACACTGGTGCCCAGAAAACGTGATCCCTTTGCATACAATCCGACGTCCCAGATCGACACGTATAACCCGCCGATCACAGCCCTCAACAGTTGTGCCAAGAACTACATCATTTTCATCGGCAACGGCTTCCCGACCCAGGATTCGCCGGCATCCCTGCTCAGTGGCGTCGGCGGCAATACGTCGCAACTGCCGATGCAGCAATACAGCACGACCAGCGCCACCCAGACCGCCAATATCGGTTTCGCCTGCAGTTCAAGCGGCAATAACGCGGGTCAGCGGCTGAGCAGCTGCACCGGCAATATCCCGCAAAGCCTGAAAGATGCCAATCCGGCGGACTCGTACACTTGCATTGCGCCGGAATCCGTAGACGCGACGGTCTGTCCCGGCAGCGCCGCTGGCAATAATATCCGCAAGTTCGCAGTGCAATCGACGAGCACGGTCATTACCGTGGCAGCGACCGGCGGCGCTGCGGTGCCCTCGAGCTCGGATGCACGCATGACCGACGAATGGGCGAAGTTTCTCTATACCACCGACGTCAGCTCGGCGCTGGGACAGCAGAATGTCGCGACTTATACCATCGATGTATTCAAGGATGCACCCGACGCGCGGCAGACTGCGCTGCTGAACAACATGGCGAAAGTGGGCGGTGGACGCTATTTTCAGGCCAGCAACGAGGGCGCCATACTTAATGCACTGCGCGAGATTCTGGTCGAAATCCAGGCGGTGAACACCGTGTTTGCGTCGGCCAGCTTGCCGATCAATGCGACCAACCGTTCGCAGAACGAAAACCAGGTGTTCATCGGCATGTTCCGCCCGGACGCCAACGCCAAACCACGCTGGTACGGCAATCTCAAGCGCTATCAGATTGCGCTGTTTGGCGGTGAAGCCAAGCTTGCGGACAAGGACGGCCTGGAAGCGGTCGCGGCATCCACCGGCTTCGTGCAGTCCTGCGCCAGCAGCTACTGGACCACGGACAGCGGCAATTACTGGAGTTTTTCTCCCGATGGCGCGGGCTTATGTCTGACCTCGACTACCAATGTATTTTCCGATCTGCCGGACGGACCGATTGTCGAAAAGGGTGCGACGGCGGAAGTGGTGCGCAAGGGTAATAATCCGCCGGCCACGAATACGACACCGACTTATGCGTTCAATCGCACGCTCTATACCTGCAACAGTACTCTGCCGTGTACCAGCATGCTCGGATTTGATTCAACCAATGTGAGCGCGTCCGAACTCGGCGTTGCAACCTCGACTGAGCGGGACAAGATTCTGGAGCACACGCGCGGTAAGGACGTCAACGATGAAAACGGCAATTTTAATTTCACCGAAACCCGTCCTTCCTTGCACGGCGACGTGGCGCATTCCCGGCCATTGCCGGTGAACTACGGAGGCAGCACCGGCGTGGTCGTTTATTACGGCGCCAATGATGGCGTATTCCGCGCAATGTCCGGTGAAACCGGCAGGGAACTGTGGGGGTTTGTGGCGCCCGAGCATTACAAGAAGCTCAAGCGGCTGACCGACAACAGCCCGATAATTGCGTATCCCGGCACACCGACGACCATCGTGCCCACGCCGCAGAAGAAGGATTACTTCTTCGACGGTTCCGCCGGGCTGTTCCAGAATGCCGACAATTCCAAAGTCTGGATTTTCCCGACCATGCGCCGCGGCGGTCGCGCGGTCTATGCGTTCGACGTCACCACTCCCGCGTCGCCTGTGCTGAAATGGAAGCGGGGCTGCCCCAATGACACGGACGATACGAACTGCTCCACGGGATTTGAGGGCATCGGCCAGACCTGGTCCGTCCCCAATGTCACCTTCATCACCAGCTTCAACAGTGGCAATGATCCGGTACTGATCTTCGGCGGCGGCTATGATTCCTGTGAAGACAACGATGTATCCGCGCCTTCGTGCAGTGGCGGTGGCGTTAAAGGTAAAAAGGTCTATATTGTCAATGCCGATACTGGTGCGCTGATCCGCAGTTTCGATACCGATCGCAGCGTTGCTGCGGACATTACGCTGGTCGACCGCAACTTTGACGGCAAGGCGGATCATGCTTATGTCGCGGATACCGGCGGCAATCTCTACCGGATTGATTTCGTCAACCCTGCCACCTTGGCGCCGCTGACCTCCTCCGCAAGCTGGACGATCACCAAGATCGCGCGGACCAATGTGAGTCCAGCGGGTCGCAAGTTCCTGTTCGGACCGGCGGCACTACCCGCGTCCGATCGGGTATTCCTGACCATCGGGACGGGTGATCGCGAGCGTCCCCTGCAATCCAATTATCCCTACGGCGAGAACATCCAGAATCGCTTCTACCAGTTCACCGATATCTTTACTTCGGGTACTGTGGACCTGGACGGATCGAATGTCACCGATCTGACCAGCAGCAACGCGTGTTCTGCCGCGCTGGCGACCGGCGCAAGAGGCTGGCGCATCGACCTCAATAGCGGGCGTGGTGAGCA
>JBFKCU010000260.1:0-4449 GCA_041620115.1 Burkholderiales bacterium
CCCAGATTGATACCCATGCGCAACGGCAGATGATCCTGATTCTCGCGGAGAGCAAGCGCCGCAAACATTGCGTCCTCCGGTGGTCCGAGGAAGGTCGCCGCGGCGCCATCACCGGTATCGAGCAGGATGCGGTCATTCTCCACCACCGGCTCGAGCGCGTGCGCCATGACGCGGTTGAATACACGCTTCAACTGCAGCTGCTCGGCGACCGTGCACTTCGAATACTCGGGGATATCGACGAAAAGCACGCTGCAGACCAGCGTATGACTGGAGCTATCGACCATTGCTGAATACCGATAATAGGATAAGCGCTGACTGGCGGATTTTACTCCATCGCAACCGCACACCCGCCCGCTTTACCCCTGACCGGCTCAGGGTTTAGTGCCTTCGGCCACCGTGCTCTCGCCGTTGTCCAGCATCGTGCACGCGATCAGATCGCCCGTGACATTCACGGACGTGCGGCACATATCCAGTATCCGGTCCACACCGATGATCAGCGCGATGCCGCTGGCCGGAATGCCGATGGTTCCCAGCAGCATCGACAGGATCACGATGCCGATGCCCGGCGTGCCGGGCGAACCGATCGAGGCGCCCACCGCCAGCACCACAATCAGCACCAGCCCGCTCAGCGCAATATCCACCTGATATACCTGTGCCAGAAACAAGGTGGCCACGGCCTGATACAGCGCGGTGCCCGCCATGTTGATGGTCGTTCCCAGCGGAATCACGAACTGCGCCACGCTCGCGCGCACGCCCAGTTTGTTTTCAGCAGTACGCAGCGACACCGGCATCACGGCGGCAGAACTCGATGTTGAAAACGCCAGCAGCAGCACCTCGCGTGCTGCGCGCAGAAATACCAGCGGCGACTGCCGTCGCTTCAGCGCGTACAAAGTCAGGTACATGGCCATGACACCCGCCAGGCCGAGCAGAACGGTGAGCACATAAACACCAACGCCGAGCAGCGCATCCAGACCCAGGCGTGTCGTGATCTGCGCCAGCAGGCCGAACACCGCCAGCGGCACCAGGAACATGGCCCAGTGCACAACCACCATGGTCACCGCCTGCACCGCGCGCAGCAGATCCAGCAGCGGTCTGGCGTTTTCCCGGGTCAGTGTCATCAGCGCGATGCCCAGCAGCGCCGCGAAAAGAACTACCTGCATCATGTTCTGTTCAAGCCCGGCGCGCAGCGGATTGCTCGGCACCAGTTCGACGATCCGCGACGGCAGATCAGCGAGCCCCGGAGCACGTGCCGGCGCGGCAGCAGTTGCGGGCGCCTTTTCCGTCACGCTGGCCACCAGTTTCCGGTCGACAAAATCGCCAGGACGCACCATCAGCGCGACGGCAATGCCGATCAGGACCGCAACGATGGTCGTCCCGACAAAAAATATCACCACGCGCAGCCCCGTGCGTCGCAATTGCTCGACCCCGCCGCCGGCCGCCATACCGAGCACGATCGAGGCGACGACCAGCGGAATGACGATCATCTGGATCAGTGCCAGAAAAATATGCCCGGGCAATGCGAGCCAGCTGGTCAAGGCATGGGCGGTGGCCGGCGTCAGCCAGCCCGTGCCCGGCCCCATGGCAATGCCGGCTGCCACCCCCAGGAACATGGCGATCAGCACCTGCAACCACAAGCGGGCACGCACGAATCCAGCCAACTGGCTGTGCAGGTCGCCGAGGGTGCGCAGATGCAGGCGCTCAGTCACGGGTTCGATCAAAGGTCACCACCGATAATTTGCGGAATTTAATCTTTTATCAGACACGGCACCGCCCTCGCAACCCGATATCCCGGATTTGCAACTGACGGTTTTCCAAAACAAAACGGGCCGGAATGACATCCTGCCCGTTTCCCGGCCGCGCCCACTTCGTGAGTCGGCGCTGCGCCATCGGTGTCCGCCCTTGTGAGGCGGACACCGTGCACTTTCAGAGGACTCTGCGCTGACCATCCTGCAACGCGATTCGCCGCGGATCACGCGAGATCGAAGCGATCCAGATTCATCACCTTGTCCCACACCGCGACGAAGTCCTTGACCAGTTTCCGCTTGCCGTCGGCGCAGGCATAGACCTCGGCGTAGGCACGCAAGACCGAGTTGGAGCCGAACACCAGGTCGTTGCGTGTGCCGGTGTGCTTGAGCTGGCCGCTCTGGCGGTCACGGCCCTCAAACACCTCGGCGCTGGCGTCCGTCGCCTTCCACTCCGTGTCCATGTCGAGCAGCCTGACGAAGAAGTCATTGCTCAGCACACCCACCTTGTCAGTGAACACGCCGTGCGGGCTGCCGTCGGCATTGGTGCCCAGCACGCGCAGGCCGCCGACCAGCGCCGTCATTTCGGGCGCGGTGAGGGTCAGCATCTGCGCCTTGTCGACCAGCATGGCCTCGGTCGGCGTGTCGCCTTGCCCGCGGCCGTAGTTGCGGAAACCGTCGATCCGGGGCTCCAGCACATCGAAGGCTTCGACATCGGTCTGATCCTGTCGCGCATCGACCCGGCCCGGCGCAAACGGCACCTTGACCGTGACCCCGGCCGCTTTCGCTGCCTGCTCTACACCCACGCAGCCCGCGAGCACGATCACGTCGGCCAGCGAGGCCTTGCCGCTCGCCTTCTGGATCTCTTCCAGCCTGGCCAGCGTCTTCAGCACCGGTTTGTTGATGGCCCAGCCCTTCTGCGGCGCGAGCCGGATGCGCGCGCCATTGGCACCACCGCGCTTGTCGCCGCCACGGAAAGTCGAAGCCGAAGCCCAGGCCACGGAGACCAGTTCGCTCACCGACAGGCCGGATGCGGCAATCCTCGTCTTGAGTTTCACGATGTCGGCTGCCGTGGGCTTATGCTTCGCCGCCGGCAACGGGTCCTGCCAGATCAGGTCCTGCTTCGGCACCTCGGGCCCCAGATAACGGGCCTTGGGACCCATGTCACGATGGGTCAGCTTGTACCAGGCACGGGCGAAAGCGTCGGCGAAAGCTTTCGGATTATCGCGAAAGCGCTTGGAAATCTTGCCGAATTCCGGATCGAAGCGCATCGTCAGATCGGTGGTCAGCATGGTCGGCTTATGGAACTTGCCCTGCACATGCGCGTCCGGAATGATTTCCGGCGCATCCTTGGCCACCCACTGCTTGGCGCCGGCGGGAGACTTCACCATCTCCCACTCGTACTTGAACAGGATTTCGAGGTAATCGTTGCTCCACTTGGCCGGCGTCTTGGTCCAGGTCACCTCGAGGCCGCTGGAGATCGTGTCCTTGCCGTGACCGCTGCCGTAGTTGCTCATCCAGCCGAGACCCTGGGCATCCATCGGTGCAGCCTCGGGCTCCGGCCCCTTGTGCGATTCCGGGGCAGCGCCGTGGCACTTGCCGAAGGTGTGCCCGCCGGCGATCAGTGCGACGATCTCCTCGTCGTTCATCGCCATGCGGTAGAAGGTCTCGCGGATATCCTTGGCCGCCAGCAGATAGTCGCCGCTGGCGTTCGGGCCCTCGGGGTTGACGTAGATCAGGCCCATGTGCGAGGCACCGAAGGGGCCCTGCAACTGGCGCTTGGCATCGTCGATGCGTTTGGCGTCCACGCCCAGCCACTTCATTTCCGGACCCCAGTTCACGTCCTGGTCCGGCTCCCATACATCCTCGCGCCCGCCGGCAAAGCCGAAGGTCTTGAAGCCCATGGTCTCCAGCGCGACGTTGCCGGCGAGGATCATCAGATCGGCCCAGGAAATCTTCTGGCCATATTTCTGCTTGATCGGCCACAGCAGGCGGCGCGTCTTGTCGATGTTGACGTTGTCGGGCCAGGAGTTCAGCGGCGCGAAGCGCTGCTGGCCGCGCCCGCCGCCGCCGCGCCCGTCGATGGTGCGGTAAGTACCCGCCGCGTGCCAGGCCATGCGGATGATCTGCGGGCCGTAGTGGCCGAAGTCGGCCGGCCACCAGGGCTGCGACTCCGTCATCAGTTTCGCGAGATCGGCCTTCAGCGCCTTGTAATCGAGTTTCTTGAACTCCTCGGCATAATCAAATTTCTCGCCCAGCGGATTGGAGCGATTGCCATGCTGGTTGAGCAGGTCGACGCGGAGCTGGTTGGGCCACCAGTCGCGGTTAGACGTGCCACCGCCGGCGGCATGGTTAAACGGGCACCTGGATTCGCTAGTCATCTGTTTTCTCCTTTAATGGTCAGCACTCGCCAGCCGGCCGGTCCTTGGTCGACGCAACGATTCGTTGCGCCTGTCTCACACTGGACCCGATTGATCGTGTGAAGTTCAGCATAGGCGCCGCCGCCACATTGTTCCAATGAATTGTTGTTATATTGTTGATAGTCTGATGCTATTCAGCAGGGGCGCCTCACCCCGGTCGGTGCGATGTGCTTCAGCGCCCCTGGCGGCTGGCGCAGCGCGTCAGTCGTGCGACAGCGACTTCTTGGTGAACAGGTAGTCCTTCAGTTCCTTGGAGAACGTCGGATCCCTGCGCCGGATCCATTCGA
>JBFKCU010000261.1:0-4414 GCA_041620115.1 Burkholderiales bacterium
CCCCCTGAGCGCGATCGTTTCCCGCGTTCTGATCTGCCTGCTCGCCATTGCATCGCTGGTCGCAGCACCGTCAGCCACCGCAGCATCGGCCTGGCCCGACGGCACGGTCGAATTCGTCGTCCCTTCGGGTCCCGGCAGCGGCATGGACACCGCCACGCGATCGATAAAACAACTCCTCGACGCCGCCAAGATCATCACGGGCGCGAGCGTCGTGCTCAATAAACCCGGTGCCGGCGGCACCATCGCCTACCAGTATCTGAACCAGAACGCCGGCAGCGGCCGTCATTTCGCGCTCGCCTCACCCAGCCTGGTGACCAACAAGCTGATGGGCATCGGCAACATCGACATGCGCGACGTGACCCCGGTGGCCACACTGTTCTCGGAGAACATCGTGTTCATGGTCCGTGCGGACTCGAAGATCAGTGACGGCAAGGCGCTGATCGCCCAGCTCAAAAAAGATCCGGGCTCCGTGTCGTTCGGCATCGCCACTGCGCTCGGCGGCGCGAATCACATCGCCGCCGCTTCGGTGCTCAAGGCAGCAGGCATCGACGCCGGCGCCGCCCACAACGTCATCTACAAGGCCGGATCGGCCGCGCTGATCGGACTGCTGTCCGGCGAGGTCGATGTGGTTCCCGTCGCCACGCTGGTGGCACTGCCGCAGGTCGCTGCGGGCAAGGTCCGCATCCTCGCCATCTCCTCACCCGAGCGGCTGGGCGGAGCGCTTGCCACAGTGCCGACCTGGAGCGAGCTCGGCGTTAACGCGGTGTACACCTCGTGGCGCATGATCGTCGCGCCCCGCGGCGCGCCTGACGGTGACGTACGTGCGGCAGCCGCCGCGTTCGAGAAAATGACGGCAATGCCCGAATGGAAGGCACAGGTCGAAAAAAATTACTGGATCAGCCGCTTCCTCGGACCCGACGCGACACGCAAGTTCCTTGACGAACAGTGGAACATGCACTCCGCCCTCCTGACCCAGCTTCGCCTGACCAAATAACAGGATGTCGCGGTCAATTCATGGACATCATTGATCCCCGTGGCCGGGTAAAAGAGCTGGCCACTGCAAGCGGCGCGCCCCCCGCGGTCTGGCCGGAAGGCCCGGAGCAGATGCGGCTGGGCGTACTCGGCAACGGCAAACCCAATGTCGGCGCATTGCTCGAACTCCTGTCGAAAGGACTCGAGGAGCGCGGCGCGGCAACGGTGTGTGTGCTGGTCAAGCCCGGCCCCACGACTCCCGCCGGCAGCGAACGCATCGGGCAGCTGGCTTCGACAGCCAACGTCGTCGTCACCGGCATTTGCGACGGCGGCACCGCCACTTCCTGGGGCGTGCACGATGCATTGACACTGGTTGCCCGGGGCGTTCCGGTCGTTCTGGTCTGCACCGAGGCATTCATGCAGCTTGCCCGCAGCCTGCTTCCGCCCCGCTTGCAGGGACTGTGCGTACTGACCATCCCACACCCCTTCTCGTCGCTGACCGACCTCGAAGTCGGCAATCTCGCGGTAGCCACACTGCCGCAGCTGCTGTCGCTGGTCCGGCCCGGAGGTCCCGCGTCCGACGTCGACGCAGGCAGCGGGGAAAGCGCGGATCCGTCATTCGATGCCAGTGACGACGCCTGTGCACTGTCGGACCAGCTCTACGCCAGCGGCTGGAGCGACGGCCTGCCCGCGTTCCTGCCGACGCGCGACCGCGTCACACGGATGCTGCAGCAGTGGCGCGGCAGGCCGGAGGACGAGGGCATCCCTGTGCCGCCGCGCAACGGTTTTGCTACGGCGGAGACTATTGCCGCCAACGCGGTACTTGCAGGTCTGCCGGCACGGCTGCTGCCCTATCTTGCCGCAGCGCTGGAAGCCACCTGCAAACCGGATTTCAACCTGTTCGGCATCCAGACCACCACCAATCCGGCGGCACCGGTGCTGGTCGTCGGCGGTCCGCAACGCAGGGCTTACGGCTTCAACGACGGACTCGGCGCGCTCGGCCCCGGCAGCCAGTCCAACGCGACGCTCGGGCGCGCGTTGCGCCTCTGCCACCAGAACCTTGGTGGCGTATCGGCTCGCAATGGTACCGATCCGGCGACGCTGGGTCAGCCCGGCAAGTACCTGTTCTGCTTCGCCGAGAACGAGGAGGCCAGCCCGTGGCCGCCGCTGCGCATGCAGGTCGATCCGCAATCGATGTCCACCGCGGACGATGCGGTCACGGTCATGGCCGCGACCGGCACCACCAACCTGATCATCAAGAGCCGCGACGGCGAGGAGCTGCTGGACATGCTGGCAAGCAGCCTGCGTTGCACCGGCAGCAACGATTACATGTTCGGCGGCCACCCGTTGCTGATCCTCTGCCCGGAACACGCACAAATCCTGGCGCGTGACGGCTGGACGCTGGAAGCCTTCCGGCAACGGCTGTTCGATGCGACAAAAATCCCGTTCTCGGCATTCCTGCCGAAGAACCGCGAAATGACCATCGCCCCGCGGCAACACGAGTTCGAACGGCTGGATCTCGACACCCTGATCCCGATGACTGAGAAACCCGCTGATCTGCTGGTTTGCGTCGCCGGAGGACCGAGCATGCACTCGACCTTCGTGCCCTCGTTCGGCGGCTTCAGACCCGCCACCGCGAAAGTCCGGTTCGGCTGAAATCGTTTGATCGATGGAACAGTCCTATCTCCCCCCCGTTGCCGTTACCCGCCCGCCGCGCGTCGCCACTCCAGCGGGTGCCTGTGACTCGCATCTCCACATCATCGGGCCGCGCGCACGTTTTCCTTACGCTCAGGAACGCGCCTTCACCCCGCAGGACGCGACGCTGGAGATGCTGCTGGATCTGCATGACAGGCTGGGGATCGCGCGCGCCGTCATCGTGCAATGCAATCCGCACGGCACCGACAACCGCGCACTGCTCGACGCATTGCAGCGGGAACCGTCGCGCCTGCGCGGCGTGGCGATCGTCGCACCCGGCATATCCCGCGACGAATTGCGCCAAATGGTCGATGCCGGCGTACGGGCGTTACGCTTTCACCACATGCCGCACCACGGCGGATTCAGTGCACAGGGGATGTCCGCTTTCGCTTCGCTCGCGCCCGTCATGGCCGATCTGGGCCTGCACGCGCAGTTCATGATGGATGCCAACGCAATCGATAGCGCGTTGCCGTTTTTGCAGTCGTGGGAACGGCCGGTTGTCATTGATCACATGGGCAACGTTGATGCCAGGCTGGGCCCAGACCAGCCCAGCGTGCAAGCAATGTGCCGGCTGCTCCGTGAAGGTCGCATTTGGATCAAACTTTCCGCCGCATACCGCGTCTCGACGCAGTATCCGGACTATCCCGATGCCCGCGCCATCCACGAAGTGCTGGTGCAGGCAAATCCGCAGCGGGTACTCTGGGGTAGCGATTGGCCGCACACCCGGATAGCCAAGGACATGCCCGAAGACAGGCACCTGCTCGACCTGTTCAATGAATGGACCCCAGACGCGGCGCTGCGTCAACTGATCCTCGTTGACAACCCGGCGCGGCTCTACGGTTTTGGCTGAACACACGCGCCTTCGTTGAGCATGCAGCAAGTTTGCACTACCATCGCGGGTCACCCCCTGCATCCGGAATCCCCATGAACCTGCCCTGCATACCGCCTGTCGCCGACACCCGGCCGCCGAAAATTCCCACCCCCAAGGGTGGCTGCGACACCCACTTCCACATCTTCGGGCCGTCGGACCGGTTTCCGTACGCCGCGGAGCGCTCCTACACGCCGCCCGACGCACCGCTGGAACACCTGCTGAAGATGCTCGATACGCTGGGCATGCGCTATGGCGTTGCCGTGCAGGCGCACCCCTACGCCACCGACAACAGCGCGGTGCTCGACGCACTTGAACGCGAACCGAAACGGCTGCGCGGCACGGCCATCGTCAAACCCGACACCACGCGCAACGAACTCAAGCGCATGGCGGATATCGGCATCAAGTCGCTGCGTTTCCACCACGTACCGCACGGCGTGGGCTTCAGCCCGCTGGGCATGGCGTCGTTCGAGAAACTCGCGCCGATCATGGCCGATCTCGGACTGAACGCGCAGTTCATGATGGACGCGAATGAACTCTACAAGGTCATGCGCTATTTCAAGAACTGGAAGCTGCCGGTGGTGCTCGATCACATGGGCAATATCGACGCGGCGCTGGGGCCCGATCAACCCGGCGTGCAGTCCATGTGCCGGCTGCTCAGCGAAGGCCGCATCTGGGTGAAGGTATCGGGCGCCTACCGCATATCCACGCAATATCCGGATTACGACAATGCGCGCGCCATCCACGAAGCGCTGGTCAGCGCCAATCCCGATCAGATCCTCTGGGGCACCGACTGGCCGCACCCGCGGCTGGAGCGCGACATGCCCGAGGACGGGCACCTGCTCGACCTGTTCAACGCATGGACGCCGGACGCGAGCC
>JBFKCU010000262.1:0-4409 GCA_041620115.1 Burkholderiales bacterium
CATCCTGATTACCTCGGGCTCGCTGCAGGCACTGGATCTGGTCAACAACACGCTGCTCACGCGCGGCGACACCGTGATCATCGAAGAGGATTGTTACCAGGGCTCGATCAACCGCCTGCTGCGGCTGGGCGTGACACCGGTGGGCATCCCGCTCGACCGCGACGGGCTGCGCATTGATGCGCTGGGCAACGCGCTCGCAGATCTCAAGCGCAAGGGCATCCATCCCAAGTACATCTACACCATCCCCACGGTACAGAACCCGACTGCGACCATCCTGCCGCTGGAGCGGCGCACCGCGCTCTTGCAGCTCGCCGCGGAATACGGCGTACCGGTGTTCGAGGACGACTGCTACGCCGACCTGATCTGGTCGGGTGAGCGCCCGCCTGCGCTCTATGCGATGAGTGAACAGCGCAACGTCATCCACATCGGCTCGTTCTCGAAGACCATCGCGCCGGCCCTGCGCGTGGGCTACATCGTCGCGCCATGGGCGCTGATGTCGCGCATGCTGGCACTCAAGACCGATGCCGGCTCCGGCGCGCTGGAGCAGATGGTGCTCGCCGAATACTGCACGGCGCATTTCGCGAAGCACGTGCCCGTGCTGCGCAAGAGCCTGCGCGCCAAGCTGGTGACCCTGATGGAGTCACTCAAGGAACAATTCGGCACCGCGGCGGAATTCGATGACCCGCAGGGCGGCATCTTTTTGTGGGTGAAGCTGCCGGACGGCGTGGACACGCTGAAATTATTTCCGCTGGCGCAGGCCGCGGGCGTGGCCATCAACCCCGGGCCCGAGTGGTCGGTGAACAAGGCCCGCGCCCAGAGCCGCCTGCGATTGTGCTTCGCCAATCTCTCCCACGAGGAAATCAGCGAGGGCATCGCCACGCTCGCGCAGATCTGCAGGAGAGAATTCGGCGTGCCGGCGTAAGAAACATGGGGGATAGACCCTATACAAAACGCTGTCCTGGCACCGGCTAATCGGGCATGCTCGCGAACTCCCGGTCCCGTGATGTCACCACCTCGGATTTGTTGATGAACCTTCTGCTCCCCGGCCTGCTGCGCCCCGCAGGCCCGCGCCGCATCGACCGTTGCCTGCATGTGCTTGCCTGCATGCTGTTCTTCCTGTTCGCGAGCGTGGCTGCGCATGCGCATGGCGTGGCCGATGGCGACAAAGGCTATATCCAGGAAATTTCGGGCACGCATCTGCTGCCCTTCGCCTACCTCGGCGCAAAACACATGGTCACCGGATATGACCACCTGCTGTTTCTCGCCGGCGTAATCTTCTTTTTGTACAAGCTCAGGGACATCGCGCTCTACGTCACCCTGTTCGCGGTCGGGCACTCGGCCACGATGCTCTATGGCGTGTACGCCGGCGTAAACGTGAATCCCTATCTGATCGACGCGATTATCGGCTTGTCAGTGGTTTACAAGGCGCTCGATAACCTGGGTGCCTATCAGCGCTGGTTCGGCGTGCAGCCCGACACCCGGGCAGCCACCCTGATTTTCGGTCTGTTCCATGGCTTTGGCCTGGCCGCCAAGGTGCAGGAGTACGAGATCGCGCGTGACGGCCTGCTGCCGAACCTGCTGGCCTTTAACGCAGGCGTCGAGATCGGCCAGTTGCTGGCGCTCGGCGTCTTTCTGATCGTCATGGGTTACTGGCGACGGACTTCAGGTTTTTTCAGGCACGCCTATACCGCCAACGTCGCCATGATGAGCGCCGGATTCATGCTGATCGGCTACCACCTCACGGGCCTGTTCGTTTCGTGATTTTTTCTGAGCATTTCGGAGTTTTCGCCCATGTACAACACCGACCTTCCCACGCGCGCTGAACTGCCGAGTACGGCGACCCTGTTGCGTTCCACTGTGATAGCCGTGCTGGTCGCCGCCGCCTTGCTCATCACCGCCGTGTTGCCTGCCGAATACGGCATAGACCCGACCGGCATCGGCCGCGTGCTCGGCCTTACCAAAATGGGCGAGATCAAGACGGCGCTCTCAATGGAAGCCATTGCGGATAAACCCGCACCGGCCGCCCCCAAATCGCAGGCGACGCTTCCGGCTACATCGCCTGCTGCGCCGCCTGTCGCAACTCCGGCTGCGGTAGCGCCGGACCATCCCGTCAAGGCAACGGCTGCAGGCCAGCAGCACACCATGACCATCCGGCTGAAGCCCGGTCAGGGCGCGGAAATCAAACTCACCATGCGCAAGGATGCAACCGTGCGCTACGAATGGACCACCGCGGGCGGCCCGGTCAACTATGACACGCACGGTGATCCGGTCAACGCGCCGAAAGAGTTCTATCACGGTTACGGCAAGGGCCGGAACACCGCCAGCGACACCGGCACGTTGCGGGCCGCCTTCGACGGCACGCATGGCTGGTTCTGGCGCAACAGGACCAACGCCGAAGTCACGGTCACGCTTAAAACCGAGGGCGACTACCAGCAGATCAAGCGGGTGCTCTGAGCGCGTTTGCCTATAATGGAATTTCGCGGCATACGCTGTCGCACAACGCCAGACATCATTTACCGTGGAGGTCGCATGCGGGGGGGCACTCGAGGTTTTGCCTTATCTTTATCGGCATTGTTTTCGTTGATGATCTGCGCGCCGGCCTGGAGCCAGGAATTTCCCGCGCGCGCGATCCGTATCGTGGTGCCGGTCGCGGCGGGCGGATCACCCGATGTGCTGGCGCGCATCATCGGGGAACAGATGCGCACCCGCCTGGGCAACGAAGGCGCTGAAGTCACGCTGATGTCACCTGAAGCCTTCACCGGCATGATCCGCAGCGAGATCACGAAATACCGGAAAGTCGTCCAGGATCGCAATCTGAAACCGGGCTGATCGCCCCTTCACTCCGTGCGCACCATGACCGATCCCAACGCCTATACCGTGGAAATCGCCCAGCCGGACATCACGCCCTACCGCAAGGGCAATACCGGAATCGACTACGCAACCACCCTCGACAGCGCCAAGCCGGGGCCCCATGTCATGGTCACCGCGCTGGCCCACGGCAACGAAATCTGCGGCGCGATCGTGCTCGACGAACTGTTCCGCGCCGGCATCCGCCCGCTGTGCGGAAAACTGACGCTGATGTTCTGCAATGTCGCCGCGTTCGAGCGCTTTGACCCTGGCCAACCCGAGGCCTCGCGCTGGGTCGAGGAAGACTTCAACCGGGTGTGGACCGCCGAAGTGCTCGACGGCCCGCGCGACAGCGTCGATCTGCGCCGCGCGCGTGTCATCCGCCCGCTGGTCGACAAAGCCGACTTTCTGCTCGACATCCATTCGATGCAGCACCCGTCCGAACCGCTGCTGCTGGCCGGACCCCTGGTCAAGGGACGCATGCTGGCCGGGGAGGTCGGCTATCCGGCACTGGCAGTCTGCGATGCCGGGCACGCAGCGGGCCGGCGCATGCGCGATTACGCGGGCTTCGGCGACGAAGCCAGCCCGAAGAACGCGCTGCTCGTCGAATGCGGCCAGCATTGGGCGCGGCGCACCGCTGACGTCGCGCGCGAGACCACGCTGCGTTTTCTCGCCCGCTTCGGCATCATCGATCCGGAACAGGGTCCGTTCCGTTTCGCCGACACGCTACCCGTACAGAAAATGGTGGAAGTAACGCATCCCGTCACCATCACCGCCGATGCGTTCCGTTTTGCGCGTGTTTTCACCGGACTCGAGGTGATCCAGCAGGCCGGCACGCTGATCGGCTGGGACGGTGAGCGCGAAGTGCGCACGCCGTACGACGACTGCGTGCTGGTGATGCCGTCGAAGCGGCTCTACCGCGGGCAGACCGCGGTGCGGCTGGGCCGCTTTGTGGCCGGCCGCTGAGGCGACGGCCCGCACCGCAGTGAAATAATAACTAGTTTATTTTATTGGTATTTTTTAGCGGCCGAAGAACTTCCTGACGGTATCATCCGCGACCTGCTGCAGGAAAGTCGCGTCGTCCCTGCTAACCCTGCCGTAATAATCGTACGTATTGCCCAGCGCCGGCTTGCCGTACACGCTGGCGTACACCACGCAGGCCGCGAGGTAGGTGCCGAGCAGATCGGGATGGGTGCCGTCATAGTCCTTGTGCAGTTTCATCCCGGGCCGGCGGCGGTAGGCTTCTTCGAACGCCAGTCCCACCGGAATGACCAGCGCATTCACGGCATTGCCTGCCGCGAGGTAATGCGCTTCGGTGAGGCTGATGTTCTCGGGCTTGGCCTGCTTGTGTGGCGGCACGTAGGCATGGCTCATGTACAGCGCCACCTGGCCGCCGCGCTTGCGGATGAGTTCGGTGTATTCGCGTATTTTTTCCATCGACAGCGCGCGCCGTTTTTCTGAAAGCGGCGCGGCGCTGCCGTCCTGGAGAACGACCAGCTCGAACGGCTGCTTGATGCCGATGCGGCCGGGCTCGGTCAGGTGATCGATGTTGTGGTGGGCGA
>JBFKCU010000263.1:0-4402 GCA_041620115.1 Burkholderiales bacterium
ATTTCGATCGCACGGTCGACGCCGGCACAGAAACCACGGGGATTGGCGAGCAGTACTTGCATGGGGTGGATTATAACGTCAGTGGCACGGCAAACATTCGGGGGTTATAGAAAATATATTTATAATCAATTACTTATAATCATTTTGTCGAGCCTGCAGGCGTGCTGCGCAGGCCGTCCCAGATCAACAACACCGCGCCGCAGGTGATGGCGGAATCCGCCACATTAAACGCCGGCCAGTGCCAGCCAAAGGCATGGAAATCCAGAAAATCCACCACCGCGCCGACGGTCACACGGTCGATCACGTTGCCGATCGCCCCGCCCAGCACCAGGCTCAGTGCCAGGCAGAACAACGACTGCTGCGGATAACGCCGCAGCAGGAACACGATCCAGACCGAGGCCACCACGCCAATGCCGATGAACAGTTCACGCTGCCAGCCGCCCATGCCGGCGAGAAAACTGAACGCGGCACCGCGGTTGTACACCAGCAGCAGATTGAAGAAAGAGGTGACTTCCACCGGCGGCTGCCCCGCCAGCGCCGCCACCGCGACGTACTTGGTGATCTGGTCCAGGATCACCACGACCCCGGCCAGCAGCAGCCAGCGCGCCATCAGGCGTGACTCCTGGGCTCGCCTGCGCCGTAAAGATTCGCGGTGCAGCGTCCGCACAACTGCGGATGAGCGGCGTCATGGCCGACATCGCCGCGGTAATGCCAGCAGCGCTCGCATTTCACATGCGGGCTGGCGCTGACCTGCAGGCGCACGCCCGGCAACGCCGTTTCCAGCGCCTCCGCACCGCCGCCTTCATGCACGGTCGCCCGCGAGGTGATGAAAATGAACCGGAGGTCGTCACCCAGCGAGCGCAGCAGATTCGCGGCGTTGCCTTCGGCGTACAGATCAAGATCTCCAGCCAGCGATGAGCCGATCTTGCCGGCGGTCCGCAATTCCTCGAGCCGCTTGGTTACGTCGCCCCGCAGGGTGCGCAGCTGGGTCCAGCGGTCACGCAGCGCGTCGGCATCGCGCGGCAGCTCGATCTCCAGCCAAGTCTGCTCGAACACGCTGGCGTCACCCGGCTCCAGCAACTCCCATACCTCCTGCGCGGTGAACGATAGGATGGGCGCCATCAGCCGCGCCAGCACATGCGTGATCTGATGCAGCGCATTCTGCGCCGAACGCCGCACCCGAGAATTCGCCGGCGCGGTGTACAGGCGGTCCTTGAGGATATCGAGGTAAAACCCGCCCAGTTCCTCGGAGCAGAAGGTCTGCAACCGGTGGGCGACCTGGTGAAACTCGTATTCGCCGTAATGCCCGGGCGAGCGCGGCTGCTTGTTGCCGGTTTCCGACGGCACCAGCGCCGACTGCAGATCAGACAACATCACCAGCGCATAGCGATCGATTTCCAGCCAGTCATCCACCGGCAGTACATCGCGCTTCGCGTCGAAATCGGCGATGTTCGCCAGCAGGAAACGCAGCGTATTGCGGATGCGGCGGTACGATTCGACCACGCGCTTGAGGATTTCCTTCGAGATTGACAGCTCGCCCGAATAATCCGTACTCGCCACCCACAGCCGCAGGATGTCCGCGCCGAGCTCGCCCATCACCTGCTGCGGCACGATGACGTTGCCCTTGGATTTGCTCATCTTGCGGCCTTCGCCGTCAACGACGAAACCGTGCGTCAGCAGCGCATCATACGGTGCACGGCCATCGGTCATGCTGGCCGTCAGCAATGACGAATGGAACCAGCCACGGTGCTGGTCGGACCCTTCCAGATACAGATCCGCCGGAAATGTGCTCTGCGCGGTATGCGAGCCACGCAGCACTGTCAGGTGCGTGGTGCCCGAATCGAACCACACGTCCAGCGTGTCCTTGACCTTTTCGTAATCCGCAGCATCGGCACCCAGCAGTTCTGCCGCATCGACCGCCTGCCACGCCTCGATGCCCGACTGTTCGACCCGCCGGGCCACGACTTCCAGCAGTTCCGGTGTGCGCGGATGCAGCGCACCCGTTTCCCGGTGCACAAAAAACGGCATCGGCACGCCCCACTGCCGCTGGCGCGACAGGGTCCAGTCCGGACGGTTGGCGATCATGCTGTGCAGCCGCGCCTTGCCCCATGCCGGGAAAAAACGCGTGGCTTCCACCGCGCGCAACGCCGTCGTGCGCAACGTCTCCTGCGGCCGGACACCGTTGTAACCGGGCGCCTCTTCCATGCCGGCGAACCACTGCGTGGTTGCGCGCAGGATGATCGGCGTCTTGTGCCGCCAGCAATGCATGTAGCTGTGGGTGTAATTCTCCTGCGCCAGCAACACGCCCTTTTCGGCCATGTGCGCGACGATCTGCGGATTGGCTTTCCAGATCATCTGCCCGCCGAACAGCGGCAGCGACGCGGCATATTTGCCGTCACCCAAAACCGGCGTCAGGATCGCATCGTCCTTCAGGCCGTAATGCCGGCAGGAACGGAAATCCTCTACACCATAGGCCGGCGCCGAATGCACGATGCCGGTGCCGGTGTCCAGCGTCACATAGTCGCCGAGGTAGACCGGCGACGCGCGGTCATAGAACGGATGTTTGAAGCTGATGTGCTCCAGCGCCGATCCGGCGCAGCTTGCCAGCGTGCGCCCGACCAGTCCGTAACGCGCCAGACAGACTTCCTGCAGGTCGGCCGCAAGGATCAGCAGGCCCCTGTCCGTGTCAATCAGGTTATAGGTGAATTCGGGATGCACATTCAGCGCCTGATTCGCCGGCACCGTCCACGGCGTCGTGGTCCAGATCACGGCGAATCCCGGCTTGTCCGGCAGCGACTTCATGCCGAATGCACGCGCCACCTTGTCCGGCTCCGCGAACGGAAAGCCGACATCAATGGCAATGTCCTTGCGATCCTCGTACTCGACTTCGGCTTCGGCCAGTGCCGAGCCGCAGTCGAAACACCAGTTCACCGGTTTCAGCCCGCGGTAGACATAGCCTTTTTCCAGCAACACGCCGAGCGCGCGAATCTCGTCGGCCTCATTGCGGAAATTCATGGTCAGGTACGGATTGTCCCATTCGCCGAACACGCCCAGCCGCTGAAAATCCTTCTTCTGCCGCTCGACCTGCTCCGCCGCATACGCTCGGCACAGGCGCTGGGTTTCCGCCGTGGGCAAATTCTTGCCGTGCTGCTTCTCGATCTGCACTTCGATGGGCATGCCGTGGCAGTCCCAGCCAGGCACGTACGGCGCATCGAAGCCCGACAGCGACTTCGATTTGACGATGATGTCCTTGAGGATCTTGTTGACGGCATGGCCGATGTGGATGTCACCATTGGCATAAGGCGGGCCGTCGTGCAGCACAAAGCGCGGGCGGCCGCGGCTCGCCTCGCGGATGCGCTGGTAGAAGCGGCGCTGCTGCCACGCTTCAAGCATTTTCGGTTCGCGCTTCGCCAGATCACCGCGCATCGGAAACGGCGTATCGGGAAGGTTCAGCGTCTTCTTGTAATCACTCATGTCTTCAAGCCCGGCCCGCCGCTGTGGCGGCTGAAAAATGTTTTTGCGTCCTCGACATCGCGCGCGATCTGCTGCCGCAGCGTGTCGAGGTCCTGATACTTGGCCTCGTCGCGGAATTTGTGCAGAAACTCGACCCGCACATGCTCTCCGTAAATTTCTTCTTTAAAATCAATAATATATACTTCAAGCACGGGTGCGGCGCCCTGCGCCTTCACGGTCGGCCGCACGCCCAGGCTGGCTACCCCCGGCAGCGATGCGCCGTTGTCGCGGACAAATCGCACCGCGAAAATGCCGCTCAGCGGCGGCCGATTGTGCTTCATTTGCACATTGGCCGTCGGAAATCCGAGCTCACGCCCCAGCCGGTCACCGCGGATAACACGTCCGCTGATGCTGTACGTGCGCCCGAGCAACCGCCCCGCCCTGGCCATGTCGCCGGCCGCCAGCGCATCGCGTACCGCCGTGCTCGAGACGCGCTCGCCATCGAGCTCCACGGTGGCCATCGCCTCGACCGTGTAATCATGGCGCGCGGCCAGCGCTTTCAACATGTTCAAATCGCCGGCACGGCGCGCCCCGAAGCGAAAATCATCGCCCACCTGCAACCAGCGCACCCCCAGGCCGCGCACCAGGATGCGTTCGATAAACTCCTGCGCAGTGACCTGCGCCAGCGCAAAATTGAAGCGGCAGATCTGCACGCGCTCGACGCCGTGGCTGGCCAGCAGGTCCAGTTTTTCGCGCAGGGACGTCAGCCGCACGGGGGCCTGGTCAGGCGCAAAAAATTCCCGCGGATGCGGCTCGAACGTCATCACGCACGCCGGCAGGCTGCGCGCCGCCGCCGCTGCACGCAACTTCGCGAGCATCGCCTGGTGGCCGAGGTGTACCCCGTCAAAATTGCCGATGGTCAGCGCGACGGGGCTGGTGGCAGCGTCCG
>JBFKCU010000264.1:0-4381 GCA_041620115.1 Burkholderiales bacterium
ATACCGCGCCGCCTAGCGCATCTTGCCCAGCGCGCCGACGATGATGTAGGCGCCGAGCAGCAGCAGTGCGACGAAGAATATTTTTTTGAAGCGTTGCTCGGAGAGTTTTCTGCGCATGCGCTGGCCCAGCACCATGCCGGCAATCGCAGGCAGCACCGCCCCCGCCGACAAGACGCCGTGTTTGACGGTGAGGAAGTCCGCCTGTTGCAGCGCCAAGCCCAGCGCCAGTGTCGATAGCGTAAACAGCATGCCCATGGCCTGGATCAGCTGGTCGCGCGTGAGGCCGATCCCCTGCAGGAACATGACGCCCGGCACCATGAAAGAACCGGTCATGCCCGTGAGCACCCCGTTGGCCAAGCCGATCAATGGCCCGGCCCACGACTCATGGCGCACGGGGATGTTGAAGCGGATGCCGCCGATGTTGATTGCGGCGTAGGTGATGAGCAGCGCACCCAGCAGAGCGGTGAGCACGGCGAGGTCCACGCGCGTCAGCGCCACCGCGCCGATCCACACCGTGACCGTAGCCATCAGCAGGAAAGGCCAGATGCGGCGCAGGATCACGCCGCCATTGCCGCCGGCGAGCGCCTGCCACAGGTTGGTCACGAACGACGGCACCAGCAGCAACGCCATCGCGCTGGTCAGATCGAATGCAACGGTGAGCAGTGCGAGGCTCACCGACGGCAGGCCCAAACCGACCACGCCTTTGACCACGCCTGCGAGCAGGAAAGTGGCGGTTACCGCAAGGATGACGCTGAGATCAGGCATGTGCATCGACGTCAGGTGCCGGCGCGAAGTCCGGAGGCACACAATAGAATTAACCTATTGATTTTATTTATTATTTATTCTCGCCCTGCTGCTCAGCGACGGCTTTCAGGCTGGCCAGTCCCCGTTCAAACTGCGCGCCGACCATTTTGTCCACACTGAAAAACAGCCCCATCAATTTGGCAACATAGTTGCTGGGGCCAAACATCGCCCATTTCACGGAAGTCGCGCCGTCCTGCGCGGTGAGCGTGAATTCGGCGGTGTTGTGGGCTTCGAACGGCTTGATGAAATCCAGCCTGATGGCGATTCTGGATGGCGGCGTGGATTCGATGATCTCCATGCGGCCAGCACCGACCTTGTTGTTACCCTGCCAGGCATACGCAGCACCCAGGCCGCTGGCGGCGCCGCTGAAGGTGTTCTGCATCGCGGGGTCCAGAGCGGCCCAGGGCGACCAGTGCGCCCACTGGTGCAGATCATTGATGTACGGAAAAATTTTCTCCGGCGGCGCGTGAACGGTCGTGGCCCGCTGCACGCGAAAGCGGTCGGGCTGAAACGTGGCGTAGAGCAGCACTGCGGCGATCAGCGCCAGCACCACCAGTATCAGGGTCGTCATCATGCCTGGGCTCCAATCAAGTCCGGCCGCTGGTCAGGCCGGATGTTAACGCCCCGGGCGTATCGCCGCCGGCGCCCAGGAATCAGTATGCGCTGCCGTCCTTGCGCGTGAAGGTCCATTGCCCCGACATGTTGAATACGGCCTGCAGGTCGTCGTCGGGATAAGTCACGCGGTCACCCGGGCTGCGGTCGCCGACTTCAAGATAGACGACGTCGCTCCTGCTGCGGTTCACGAGATGATGCGCGTCGCCGCTGCCAGCCTTGAAGCCGGCGCACATGCCGGGGGTGAGGGCCGTTTCACCGGCGTCGGTCACAAGCACGGGCGTGCCTTCAAGGATGTAGACAAACTCATCCTGGCGGTCGTGCGCGTGGCGCAGCGCCGACATTGCGCCGGGCGCGAGTCGCGTGAGATTCACGCCGAAATTCTGCAGCCCGAACACATCACCCAGCGGCTGTTTGCCACGCCCTGCGACCCGCGCCGCGAACGGCGCGGGATAATTCGTCTGTTTCGCTTTTGGTGGTGCGGTGTTTGCTGCAATCGCCTGCGGCGCTTTCGATTGCTTCATGGCATCCCTCCGGAGCGGCCCGGCCCACGGGCCGGAGTTCAGCAATGATAACCGCGTGAGCGCATCGGTGTCGGCGCCTCCATGTTGACGCGCTCGTGCACCAGCCGGTGCCACGCGTGCCGCACACCCTGCCACGCACTGCGTATTACCGCCGCAACCTGATCGGCCATGGCCTGGCGCGCGGCATTTTCCAGCGTGCCGGCATAATCGACATCAAAACGCACCGCATTGCGCGCCCACAGACCGGGCGGCACCGGTCGTTCGTGCGACACGGCGATGCGGCTATCGCCATCGATGGCGCTGACGACGATGCGACCGCGGCCGGCGGCGCAGTAACGCGCCCCCGCCGGCACCACGTAGTCGCGGATGTCGCCATCCTGCGTGATCCACACCCGCCCCTGCACGCTGCGCACCACGGTGCCGCGACGTGCGCGCACGGTCAGCGCCTTGCCTTCTGCCAGTTGCAGATACTCGGGGGCAGGCTTGCCCCGGGTTTGTCGTGTGTCCATAATGTATGCACTCCTTGCATCAATGAGTCCGGCCGAGAATCGGCCGGCCATGGCAGACAATATGCGATTTAATCGGCTGCGCGACAAACGGTCATTTTGTATGACATGGATGCGTTAGACACATGCATAAACCCGGTGACCTGCCTGCGCTGGACCTGCTCAAAGCCTTCGAGGCAGCGGCGCGCCACCTGTCGTTCACGCGCGCCGGCACCGAACTGTTCCTGAGCCAGTCGGCCGTGAGCCGGCAGATCCAGCAGCTCGAAGCGCAACTGGGCACACCGCTGTTCATCCGCCGCACGCGCGCACTGCTGCTCACCGACGCGGGACGGCAGTATTACCGCGACGTGAGCCAGGCTCTGCACCAGTTGCGTGAAGCCGGTGCGAATCTGCACGCCGCGAAGGGGGACCGCATTGTCACCGTCACCACCACTGTCACAATTGCGTCGCTGTGGCTGGTACCGCAACTGGCGGAGTTCCAGCAGCAGCATCCGGAGATCGAAATCCGCGTCGCCGCCGACAACACGGTGCGCGACCTCGAACGCGACCGGCTCGACGTGGCAATCCGTTATGGCACGCGCAAACTCGCCGCCCCCGGTGCGCTGCGGCTGTTCGGCGAGCGCGTGCTGCCAGTGTGCAGCCCGCAACTGCTCGCGCAGGGCCGTCCGCGCCGGCCCGCGGACCTGAAAAACTTCGTGCTGCTGCATTTCGAGGACGCGACGATCTTCACGCCGTGGCTGAACTGGGACGTGTGGTTCGAGGCGATGAAAACCCCGCAGCCCGTGCCGAAAGGGGTCGCGCGCTTCAGCCACTACGACATGATGCTGCGCGCCGCGATCAATGGTCAGGGCATCTGCCTCGGGCGGCGGCCACTGATCGATGCCCTGCTCGAAGGCGGCACGCTGGTCGCGGCCATGGACGATGCGCGTTACAGCGCCACCACGGTGGACCGCGCCTACTGGCTGATGGTCACGCCGGCCGCCAGCGAACGCGCGGAAGTGCAGACCTTTGTGGACTGGCTGAAGATGAAGACGGCGCCGCTGATCAAACGCGAAAAGTAGGCACTAACATCACTGTAATTTATTGTTTTTATTGTTGTTTTTTCTATCTCTCGGGCGAATTAAACCCGGGAGACCGCCTTCAGCAATGCGCGCAGGGTTCCACCGGCAGCCCGCGGCGCAGCCACCCCGGCCCCGAAGCGTTGCCGGCCATGCCTTCGTTGATGTTGTAGACCTGCGTGAATCCCTGGGCGCGGAGAAACGCCTGCGCCCGGGTGGTGCGCACACCCACGTGGCAGATCAGGGCGATGGGCGCGGTCCTGTCGCCATTCACCATCTGCAGCACCGCCTGCAGCAGAACCTTCGGTCCACGATAGTAATCGACACGCCCCGCTGCGGGCGCAACCCCGCTCGCGCGCCATTCTTCCGGCGTGCGGATGTCGATCAGCTTGAGTTTTCCGGCCTGCGCCGCTGCATATGCCTGGTCTGCGGGCATGTCGGGTTCTGCCCGGCCCGGGAGTGCGGCGAGGATGAACAATCCGAACCATAAACCGTTCAGCAGTCGGCGTATTTGATGGCGGGACATGGGACCTTACGGTTAGTGACACTCCATGCCGGACGACGAATCCCGTATGAATTGCAGCGTGGCTTGCGCGCACGCCGCCGCATCGCTTGCGGCTACATGATAGGACTTGCCGGGCAACACCAGCAACCGTGAGTCGGGAATTTGTTCCTGCCAGGCCCGCGTGCGCGCTACGCTGCCGAGCCCGCTTTCCTCGGCGGTAATCACCAGCGTCGGGCATTTGATCCTGGGCAGGTCAGCACGGATGTCGGCATAGTTAATGCCGCGATTAAACCCGATCAGCGACGACACCGGTGCGCGCCCCATGAACTGCGTCCACCATTCCACGCCTTCGTCCGGAAAATGCTCCCCCAG
>JBFKCU010000265.1:0-4347 GCA_041620115.1 Burkholderiales bacterium
ATTCAATTAAATCAATGTATTAAATGTCATCATAGCGTCGCCGGCAGCAGTTTCAGCACCCCTTCCAGCGCAAATTTTACCGACGCGCGTCGCACCGCTGCACGATCACCCTTGAACCGCCGCACTGCGCTTCTGGGCTCGCCGTTCTTGACGCTCCAGGCAAAACACACCGTCCCCACCGGTTTGTCCGCGGTGCCGCCGGCAGGCCCCGCAGTACCGCTGACCGCCACAGCGATCTGCGCATGGCTGCGGGCCAGCGCGCCGGCCACCATCTCGCGCACGGTCTCTTCCGACACAGCCCCGTGTGCACCCAGCGTCTCCTGGCTGACGCCGAGCATTTCGCGCTTGGCGATATAGGTATAAGTGACGAAGCCGCGCTCGAACCAGTTCGAACTGCCCGGCACTGCGGTCAGCGCCTGCGACACCCAGCCGCCGGTGCAGGACTCCGCCGTCGCCACCATCAGACCCTGCGCTTTCAGTGCTGCGCCCACGCGTTCCGCCAGTTCAAACAGGAACTGGTCGTCCATCGATTCATCGCTCATGTCTTATCCCAGATCTGATTTCCGGTCATTCAGCCCAGCAACAAATGAACCAGGGCCAGTAGCAACAACGTATAACCCGCAGCGAGCAGGTCGTCCCACATCACGCCGAAGCCGTTTTTCAGCATGCGGTCATAGTAACGGATGGGCGGCGGCTTGAAGATGTCGAACAGGCGAAACAGCAGGAACGCAAAGCCGTGCCAGTACCCGGTGGCCGGCACGAAGAACAGCACCAGCAGAAATGCCACAACCTCATCCCACACCATGCCGCCGTGGTCGGACACGCCCAGCGCGCGGCCGGTGACCGCGCAGGCCCAAGCGCCGAGCCAGAACAATCCGAGAATCACGACCAGAAAGGTCCACGGCGCCAGCAGCGGCTCGAGCAGATAAAACAGCGGAAACGCCAGCAGCGTGCCGAACGTGCCCGGCGCGGACGGCAGCAAACCGACGCCGCCGCCGAAGGCGATGAAATGCGCCGGATGGCTGAAAACAAAACGCAACGTCGGGCGGGTGGAAACGTCGGTCAAAGCAGTAAAACCTTTCTGTTGCAGGAACAAACGCATGCGATCCATCGCGGCTGATCGTGCGTCACGCAGCCGCATGCCGGTATCGAGTGTACCCTGACGCACCCCTTACCGGCTGATTCGCGACATTTTTCATCAGCCCGTCACCGCGACAACACCGTTGCCTGCGGCGCCTGATCGTGGCAAGGTTCCGGCACGGGAAACAAGAACACCCCGGCCCGGGAGGACACCGACATGGACGAGATCACCAGAAAACGCGTCGACACCGCAGGCGAATTCCTCGTCGACTGGTTCCAGATCATTGCCCTGTTCGTACTTGGCGGCACCATCGTATGGGCGGCAGTGTACGAGTACCTGCGCCTGATCGACGCCGGTCGCGCCAAACTCGACGACATCCTGTTGCTGTTCATCTACGTCGAACTCGGCGCCATGGTCGGCATGTACTTCAAGACCAACCGGCTGCCGGTGCTGTTCCTGCTCTACATCGCGATCACGGCCATCACCCGCTTCATCGTGGCGGACATACACGTGCTAACGCCGGTCAATATCCTGATTTTCACCGGCGCGCTGCTGATCCTCGCCATAGCCGTCATGGTGCTGCAGGTGGTGATGGCGAAATTCTCCACCAACGAGGAACCGAAGGTCACCGAACACTGATCACTACGGACCTGGCGGCGTCGCGGGCGTGAGGGGAACCAGCGCAACGGCTCAAAAAGAATTCGACGCCGGCCCGTGATCACCTGCAATGGCTGCGAACATAAGACCGGACCGCGTTGAGCGCAGCGAATGCCGGCCTGCCGTCAGTAACGGCGCGCGCCGCCGTAGTCCTGATCGAACAGTGAGAACGGCGGTGTGCGCCCGACCAGCGCTTCAATCAGCGCGAGCTCGACGTCCGTGTGATTGATGAAGGGTGCAGGCTCGATACGTTTCGCCGCACCCGGTTTCAGCACGTAGCGCGGAGCATCGTGGTGCCTGGAGACGATGCGCTCCGAAACATTGGGATCATCGGCGGTCGAGATCAGCACATCGCCGTAGCAGGTGCAAACGTAGCTGCGGTCCGGTTCCGATTCCACATACAAACCCGTGCCGCGGATGCCGACTGCGGCGGTGGAAGTCACCACCCGCTTCGTGCCGCTGCCGAATACCGACAGCAGTGCGCCGGTGACCACGCGCAGCGTATTGACGATCGAACCGCTGCCCGCGAGTTCGATGCGGCTGTTTTCACGCATCAAAAACGCGTCCGCGCCGACCACAAAAATGAGCTGCCCGCCGGCGCCCGCTTCGACGCGGTCTCCCGCGCTGATACGCGTCGCGGCTGCCACCGGCTGGCCATTCACGGTCACGGCACCGGTTGCCTCGTAAACTGAACGGCCGGCAGGCAGGGGTTGCGGCCGGCGGCCGAAAATCTGGGCTTGTGCGCAGCCGGTCGATGCAAGCAGGCCGGCAGCGAGCGCCTTCAGCAGGAATGCACGTCGCGGATCTTCCGCGCCTTCGAACGGCTTTGACATCGGCTATGCCTCTTTCGTCCTATCGGTGGCGCATGTATCCTATCATGTGACATCGGGCTGTTGGGGAGGAGACGCATGCTGCGCATCACCACCATTACCGTCATCGCCGCGATTTTCGTGCTTGCCACATCCCCCGTACGCGGGGCTGACGAGTGGCGCTACGGGTTGTCGGCAGATGTCGTGCGCGACAACAACGCCACGCGAGGGCTGTACGACGGCAAGAGAGCCGACAACATTATCGCCGTCGAGGGCTCGGCGACCCGCAGTTGGCTGCTGTCACCGGGCAGCGGTTTACTGGTCAGGGGAGCCGCGCGCTATTCGCATTTCATGGAAATCGACGACATCAGTAATCTTGCGCTGATCGGTCGCACCGCGTTGCGTTTTCAGCCGACGCGGGGTTTCAGTGCGCCGTGGTACGAAATCGCAGGGCAAATCCAGTTGCTGCGACATGCCGACAGCGATTTGCGCGACGGGCATATTTCCACGCTCGAGGCCAGCGCCGGCAGTCATATTACGGACCGGTTTCAGCTTTCTGCGGGAGTCGGCGCTGACAAGCGCGGCGGTGGCGGCGGGAGCGTCGGGCTCTATGACCTGTCCAACAAACGTATTTTTGCGGCTGCCGATTTGCGTGTTGGCGTGCATAACGCGCTATATGCGCGCATGACCCGCCAGACCGGTGATCAGGTGTTCAGTTCGGGATCGACATCAGGACTGTCTGCCGTATGGGAGGATGATCCTGCGTTGCGTGGCCCGCTCGGTCTCGCGGTCGCGAACGCTTACCGCATCGACGCAACCACGCTTTCGTGGGAACTTGGCTTTAACTATCGGCTGGGGCCGCAGCAGGCACTCGATTTTTCGGTCGCGCGCTACAGTACCGAAGCGGAAGAAGGCCCTGCGACCGGAAACAAATATCGTTCGACGCAGTTGCGCGCCACTTACCTTTACCGGTTCCGGTAGCCTACGCAGAATTCAAGGGGTCGAGGTGAGCTGACCCGGACTCCGCGTACATTTCAACAGGCAACTCACGCAGACGCTGCTGCCACGCGCACCTCACGAACCCGTCCACTGCGGCGGCTGTTTCGCCATGAAGGCCTCGACACCGATCTTGAAATCACGGCTGCCGTAGCACTCGCGAATCAGGTCCAGCCCGTCCGGGAGCCCCGCATGCAGCAGCCGCTTCAGGCCCTCCTTGGTCACGCGCATGGTCACCGGTGCATTGGCGGCCAGCCGCGCGCACAGTTCATCGACCCGCGCATCGAGCACGTCGGGCGCGACGACCTCGGCAAGGAAACCTGCCGTCAGTGCTTCTTCCGCGGTGAGGTTCTCGGCGAGCACCAGCATTTTCTTGGTGCGCGGGATGCCGAACGCCGCTGCGAGCAGCGCCATGTTCTCCACCGACAGACAATTGCCCAGCGTGCGCGCGATCGGCACGCCGAAGCGCGAGCCGGGTGTCGCGATGCGCAGGTCGCAGGCCGTGGCGATGGCGAGCCCGCCGCCGATGGCCCAGCCCTCGACCACGCACAGCGTGGGCACCTTGAGATTTTCGACATAGGCAAGGTATGCGGCAACGTTACGCTCGTATTCCACGCCGTCCTCGCCCGACTTGAATTCGCGGAACTGGCCGATGTCGGTGCCCGCGACAAACGCCTTGCCACCGGCGCCGCGGAACACCGCCACGCGCACTTCAGGGTCGGCCGCGATGTTGCAGCAGGCTTCGGCCATTTGCTCGTACATGGTCCAGGTCATCGCGTTGCGCGCCGCCGGCCGGTCGAAAAT
>JBFKCU010000266.1:0-4335 GCA_041620115.1 Burkholderiales bacterium
GCCGGGAACCGATCTCCTCGATCACCGGCTTGCCGGTCCACATCGAAATGCCGAAGTCCAGCGTGACGAGTCCGACCATCCAGTCACCGAACTGCACCCACAGCGACTTGTCCAGTCCGAGGCGCGCACGCTCGGCAGCCAGGGTTTCCAGCGAAACACTGCCGCCTTCCGCCATCAGCTTGAGTTCGACGATATCGCCGGGCGCCAGACGCAGCATGATGAACACCAGCACCGCGACGCCCAGCAGCGTCGGGATCATCAGCAAGAGCCGGTTCAGCGTGTAACGCAGCATGTGTTCAGGAAACCTCGTTAAGTATCAATGAGTAGTGACAACGGCCGGGCGCGCAATGAACGCAGGGGCGCGGACAGCGCCCTCCCCGTTCATCGCCTTCCGGTCTCGGTAGCGGTTATTGATCGAGCCAGACGTCAGCCAGATCCTGGTTGAGATAGTGGCTCGGCGACATGTGCCACCCCTTCAGCTGCTTCCAGGTCACGATGATGCGGTGCCACCAGATCGTCGGCACGGTATAGGCCTGCTCCATCGCGCGCTTTTCAAACTCGCGCAGCAGTTTGCGGCGCTCTTCGGTGCTGTTGGTGCGCACCTGTTTCTCGAACAGTCCGTCGAGCGTGCGGTCGATGCTGCGCGAAAAATCAATCGTGGATTTGTCAGTGGACAGGTACTTCTGCAGTTGCAGGTTGGGCTCGTCCATGAAATCGCAATTGAAGTCCAGGCCCACCTCGAAATTTCCTCCGCGCAACGCTGCCTGATAAAGCTTGGTCTCCAGCTGCTCGTGCTCCACGGTCACGCCGATCTGGCGCCACTGATCGATCAGGAACACGCCGACTGGCGTGTACGGCATCGGCACGTTGCGGTTGGTGAACTTGAACTTCAGGTTCGGCACCCCCGCTTCCTTGAGCAGACGCTTTGCCTCCTCGCGGGAATTCTTGATGTCCTTGGAAAACCCGGGGTAGGTGACCAGTTCTTTCTCCGTGGCCGCAAGATCGTAGCCGGGCCGCAACACACCACCGACGCTGCGCACCAGCGCGATCTTGGACAACGCCTCCGCGCCGCCCCAGCGATCGACCGCGAGCGAAAGTGCACGCCGCACCCGGACGTCGTCGAAAGGCTTCTTCTCGGTGTTGTGCGTCACTACCAGCGCGCACACCCAGGAGCTTTCCTGGACGTTGACCTTGTCGCCGACAGCCTGGACCAGCTTGTCGCGATCCGCCGGCGAATGCCCGCGGAATTCCGCAAGAACCTCGCCGGCCTGTAGCGCGTTGACCCGCGCAGCCGTGTTGCGGATGAAGATCGCGCGATAGCCGTCAAGATAAGGCTTGCCCTTTTCGAAGTAATCATCAAAACGGGTGCCGACCCAGTGCGAGCCTGCGGCATGCTCGACAAACTTGTAAGGCCCGGTGCCCATGATGACTTCCTTGGGATACTTCGGATCCGCCTTCAGTTTCGCCGCGCTGTAAATGCAATCCCAAGGGGATGCAAACAGCGACAGCATGGCGGCATTGGGCGCACCCAGCTTCACGACGACCGTGTCGGCATCCGGCGTCTCGATCGACTTGATGTCGGAATAAGCGCTGCCGCGGACCGAGACCACGCCTTTCGGCGGGTTTGCAATGCGCTCATAGCTCGCCTTGACGTCGGCCGATGTCAATGTGGTTCCGTCATGGAACTTCACACCCTTGCGCAGCTTGAAGGTATAAGTCAGCCCGTCCTTGGAAACCGTCCACGACTCGGCAAGATCGCCTTTGACCTTGGGGTAGTTCGCGCCATCGAACTTCAGCAGCGTCGAGTAGTGCGGACGCACCGGGTGAATGAACGCGAACGAGGAATTCCCATGGCAGTCATAATTGGGCGGTTCGGCGCTCACGGCGAATTTGAGTTCGCCACCCCGCTTCTGTGCATGCGCGAGGCCTGATGCAACGGCAAGCGCGGAAAACATCAACAGCAATATTCTGAGTTTCATCACATCCTCCTTTGGCTTTGTTGCGTCTCAGATTCTGATGCAGGCCGCATAGTGTCCGGGCTGCACTTCTTTTAGTTCAGGGACTCCCTTTTTGCATTCTTCGATCGCCCGCGGGCAGCGCGTGTGGAACACGCATCCTGCGGGAGGATTCAGGGGACTGGGCACCTCACCACCGATGACGCGATGCGCGCGCTGCGCCTCCAGCGCCGGGTCCGGAATGGGCACTGCCTCCAGCAGCGCCTGCGTGTACGGATGCAGGGGGCGGGAGTAAAGCTCGTCCCGATCCGCGATTTCCATGACCTTGCCCAGGTACATCACGATCACCCGGTTCGAAATGTGGCGCACCACCGCGAGGTCATGCGCAATGAACAGGAATGTCAGATTGAATTTGTGTTGAAGCTCTTCGAGCAGGTTGATGATCTGCGCCTGGATTGACACGTCAAGCGCAGATACCGGTTCGTCGCAAATGATGAACTCGGGCTCCATGGCGAGCGCACGGGCGATACCGACACGCTGCCGTTGTCCGCCGGAGAGCTCATGCGGATAGCGCTCCGCCATGTATTCGAACAGTCCTACCTGCGTCAGCAGATCCCGGACCCGGGCCTGCGCCGCGCTGCGGTCGGGTACGAGGCGATAGACCAGCATCGGCTCGGCGATGATCTGGCCTATGGTCATGCGCGGATTGAGTGAGCTGTAAGGGTCCTGAAAAATGACCTGTACCTTGCGCCGGTACGCCTTCAGCGCATCGCCTTCGGCACCAACCACGTCGATGCCGTCAAATTGAATATCCCCGCTGGTCGCGCGCTCGAGTCTCAGCAGTGTGCGTCCGACCGTGGTCTTGCCGCAGCCTGACTCGCCGACGAGGCCTACTGTTTCGCCGCGATAGACCTTGATCGACAGGTCATCAACGGCACGTACCACGCTCTTGCGGGCGCCGAAAGCCTTGAAGCCCGCGGTGACATCAAAATAGGTTTTCAGCCGATCGACCTGCAGCAGCGGCTTGGTGCGGTCGAGGTTTTTTGCCACCGGCGGTTCAGGCTGCGCGCTCTGCAAGCCCAGACCAACAGCACCGGCTTCAGCCATTTCACGCGCCCGGATGCAGGCCGAGTAGCGGTTGGGCAGCACGTTCTCAAGTTCAGGCACTGCGGCAGTACATGCGTCCTCCCGGGCGCGGCAGCGCGGCGCGAAGCGGCAGCCCGGCGGCGGCTCCAGCAAGTTCGGCGGCAGGCCCTCGATGGTCTCCAGCTTACGCCCGCGCGGCTGATCGAGCCGCGGCACCGACCGCAGGAGCCCCGCGGTATACGGATGCAGGGGTTGCGCGAACACGTCGGCGGCGCTGCCCGTTTCCGCCAGACGCGCTGCATACATGACGTTCACTCGATCTGCATAGCGCGCAACGATACCGAGATTGTGCGTGATGACCACCAGCGCAATATTGAGATCCCGCGACAGCTTCTTCATCAGCTCCAGGATTTGCGCCTGAATCGTGACGTCGAGCGCCGTGGTCGGCTCGTCGGCAATGATCAGCTTGGGATTGCAGGCCAGCCCGATAGCGATCATCACACGCTGGCGCATGCCACCGGAGAACTGATGCGGAAACTGATCCAGGCGACGCTCCGGATCCGGTATGCCGACCATGGTCAGCAGCTCCACGGCTCGCGCGCGCGCCTGATCCTCGGTCATGTTCAAATGGATCAGCAGCGGCTCCATGATCTGGAAGCCGACCGTGAGCACCGGATTGAGCGAGGTCATCGGTTCCTGGAAGATCATCGCGATATCGCGGCCGCGAATCGCGCGCATGTCCTCGTCCGGCAGGGTCAGCAGATCGCGCCCTTCGAACAGGATGCGGCCATGAACCACGCGGCCCGCAGGTTTTGCGAGCAGCCGCATTACCGCCAGTGACGACACCGATTTGCCGCAGCCGGATTCCCCGACCAGCGCCACGACTTCGCCGGGTTTGACCTTGTACGAAATCCCTTCGACTGCACGCACGACGCCGCGCGACGTGACGAAGTGCACGTGCAGGTCCTCGATTTCCAGTAACCACGGGCGCATTGCAACGCCGGTCGCTGCCGGGGCGACTACGGACTGATCCATCCTCCTCCACTACAAGTTATTCTCTTATGTGGACTTGAGGCTATTGACGTAGGTCTTAATTGTCAACCCGTCCGGCATGCATGACCATGCCGCACTGCACCGTCAATGCAGCGCTGCCGCGAGTACCCTCGCCACATGCACGGCGTCTCGCGCTGCACCATCGTGGATCTGGTGCCGGCAACTGGTGCCGTCCGCAACAATCAGCGTGTCATTCCCGGCTTCGCGTATTTTGGGCAGCAATGAGGCTTCCGCCATCCGC
>JBFKCU010000267.1:0-4312 GCA_041620115.1 Burkholderiales bacterium
CGTGCGACCGCGCTGAGCGCGCAGCGAGCGCAACGGAAAACGGCCCCGCGAGGGGGCCGTCGGCGTGTCGAGTGGAGGCGCGAGCCGGAGTCGAACCGGCCTCTACGGATTTGCAATCCGGTGCATAACCGCTTTGCTATCGCGCCGTGCTGCGAAACACAGGCTGAAATGATGAAGGGAAAGCGAGAATGCTTTCCCTTGGATGTGGAGCGGGAGAAGAGTCTCGAACTCTCGACCTCAACCTTGGCAAGGTTGCGCTCTACCAACTGAGCTACTCCCGCTTTGCGTGCATATTGCAGCCGCGAATTATAAGCCAAACCGATCTGCGCCTGCAACCGGCTAACCGCGCCCATGGGCAGCGTTCCAGGCCATTTTCAGGTAATAGCCCATCGACACCAGCGTCAGCACCGCGGCCGCCCAAATCAGCCAGGTTCCCCAGAAATGCGGGTCGAAGGCCCCGATCGGGTCGTGGTAAAGCAGCATCGGAATGGCGATCATCTGCGCCGCGGTCTTGACCTTGCCGACCATGGACACTGCAACGCTCTTGCCCTGCCCCAGCGTTGCCATCCACTCGCGCAATGCCGAGATGGCAATCTCGCGTCCGATGATAATCAGCGCGACGACGGCGTCTATGCGCCCCAGCTGTACCAGGATAATCAGCGCTGCCGCGACCATCAGCTTGTCGGCGACCGGATCCAGAAAGGCGCCAAAAGCAGATGTCTGGTTGAGACGGCGCGCGAGCCAGCCGTCGAGCCAGTCGGTGATTGCTGCCACAGTGAATATCACGGTCGCAATCAGATTCTGCGCCGCATGCGACACCCAGTTCTGTTCAAAGTAAAAAATGCCGACAAACAGGGGAATCATCACGATCCGCAGCCAGGTCAGCAGGTTGGGCCAGTTGTATTCCATGTCAGTGCAGTTCGTTGTAGATCTTTTCCGCCAGTGCCCGGCTGATGCCTTCCACCTGCGCCAGTTCCTCGACGCTTGCCGCGACCATGCCGCGCAAGCCGCCAAATCGGGCCAGCAACCGCTGCCGGCGCTTGGCCCCGATGCCGGGGATGTTTTCCAGCGATGACGTGGAGCGCGCGCGTGCGCGCCGTGCCCGATGACCTTCGATCGCGAAACGATGCGCCTCGTCGCGAATCTGCTGTATCAGGTGCAGGCCCGGATCATCCGGCGCCAGCCGCAGGACATCGGCCCGCCCCGCCATCAGCAACTGCTCCATGCCGGGCTTGCGGCTGACGCCTTTCGCCACGCCCAGCAGCGGCACATCACTCAGACCCAGTTCCGTCAGCACTTCAGTCGCCACGCCCAGTTGTCCCTGCCCGCCGTCAATCAAAACCAGATCAGGCATCTTACCCTCTCCCGCGACCAGCCTGCGATATCGTCGCATCAAAACTTCACGCATGGCCCCGTAATCGTCGCCTGGCGTGATGTCACGCATGTTGAAGTGACGATACTCGCTGTTCTGCATGGCGCCGCGATCATAAACCACGCATGACGCCACCGTTGCCTCGCCCTGGGTATGGCTGATGTCAAAACATTCGATGCGCTGGACTGTCTCGGGCAGACCCAGGCCCTGTTGCAGCGCGATCAGTTTTGCCGCGTCACCCATTTGCTGCGCCTTGCGCTGGCCGGCACCCAGTTCGGCATTCTTGGTCGCCATCTGCAGCCATACGCGGCGGTCGCCGATCGGATTCGCACCGATTTGCACACGCCGTCCGGCACGTTCGGAAAGCATGTCCTGCAACGCGTCCACCGGCACCGCTGCGCCGACAATCAGCTGTGACGGCACCGGATGCTGCAGATAGTGCTGCGCGATGAATGCCTCTATGACTTGCGCGGGCTCGACCTCATCCGCATTCTGCGGAAAGAAATTCTTGTCACCGAGATGGTGGCCGCCGCGGATCATCACCAGGTTGACGCAGCAGATTCCGGCAGCAGAACCGCAGGCAATCACGTCAGCATCCCGGCCGGATTCATCGCTGACATACTGGCGCTCGCGCACCTTGCGCAATGCGTTGATCTGGTCACGGCTCACCGCCGCTTCTTCGTAGCGCATGTTTTCCGCCGCCGTGTTCATGCGGGCAGCCAACCGTTCGAACACCGCGTCTTCCTCGCCATTCAGGAACATTTCCGCGCTGCGCACGTCATCGGCGTAATCCGTATCGCTGATCAGGCCCACGCAAGGCCCCGTGCAGCGGTGAATTTGATGCAACAGGCACGGTCGTGACCGGTGCGTGAACACGCTGTCTTCGCAGGTCCGCAGCCGAAACACCTTCTGCAGCAGCTGCATGCTCTCGCGGACAGCGCCGGCATTGGGGAACGGGCCGAAATAACGGTTTTTCTTTTCCGGATTTCCGCGAAAAAAACCGAGCCGCGGGTACCGGTGTGCGCTCAGCATCAGATAAGGATAGGACTTGTCATCACGAAAGAGGATGTTGTAGCGCGGCGACAGTGACTTGATCAGGTTGTTTTCCAGCAGCAGTGCCTCGGATTCCGAGTGTGTCACCGTGGTCGCAATGTCGGCGATCTGCGCCACCATCAGGCGGATGCGCGGGGACAGGGTTTCGGTGCGCTGAAAGTAGGAACTGACGCGCTTGCGCAGGTCCAGGGCCTTGCCGACGTAGAGCACCTCGCCGTCCTTGCCCAGCATCCGGTAGACACCGGGCAGATGCGGCAGTCCCGCAGCGATTTCGCCAGGCTGGACCATATTCAGGACGCAGCGCCGCGCAAATCGATGTGCCGGCGGATCCGCGCGAAAACCTCGTGGAACATCGCCGGCGTCAGCCGCCGCGTCTGGGTGTTGTAGCGGCTGCAGTGGTAGCTGTCGAACAGTGACAGCTCGCGCGGCAACGCATGAACGGCTCCGTGGGCGAAAGGAAAATCCACCACGCGCTGATCCAGCGCCCGCAACACAGCCTGATGCGCCACGGTACCCAGCGCCAGCAGTACGGTGCCCGAGGCCAGGGCGGCAATTTCGGCGCGCAGGTAACCGTTGCACTCACGAATTTCCGCGGGCAGGGGCTTGTTCTCCGGCGGCAGACACTTGACGGCATTGGTAATACGGCAACCCTGCAACCTCAAGCCGTCATCCGGCGCCACGGCTGCAGCCTGATTGCCGAAACCATAGCGATGCAGCGTGTCGTAAAGCAGAATTCCGGCATGATCGCCGGTGAACGGTCTTCCGGTGCGGTTGGCGCCGTGCATGCCCGGCGCCAGCCCGACGATCAGCAGTCGCGGCTGGTGATCGCCGAATGGAGCCACCGGACGCGCATGGTACCCGGGATTTGAACTGCGCACTGCGGCCAGGTGGGCCGCGAGGCGCGGACAGCGCGTGCAATCGAGTGAGAATGGCCGGACGGCTACGTCCTTGGTTGCGCGCGCCTTGCCCATGGAATCAGGAATCTGCCCGTGCCTTCGCCACACTCAGGCAAAAGGCAGTTCGCGGTCGTGCTCGCCAAGACCGGCGATGGCGTGCAGCGCCGCAGCATAGTGCGCATCCTCGCGCAGTTTGACCGCATCGGCGGCATGCGCACGGCCGTGAATGCGTGCAAGGCGCGCCAGTCCAACCGCCGGCATGGCATATTGCAGGCCCGACAGCAGTTCATCCGCCGACTGCGGGTTGTTGCAGACCAGCACCATGTCACAGCCCGCCTTCAGTGCAGCGTTGGCGCGGTCGACTACCCCGCCCGCCACGCTGGCCCCTTCCATGCTCAGGTCATCGCTGAAAATGACGCCGTCAAAACCCATTTGTCCGCGCAGGATGCGCTTGAGCCACTTCTCCGAAAATCCCGCCGGCGCAGCATCCACCTGCGGATAAATCACATGCGCCGGCATGATGCCGGTCATGCCGGCGTCGATCAGGCGACGGAACGGGATCAGATCCTCCGCTTCGATGTCGGCGAACGCACGCTCGTCCACAGGCACTTCATGGTGCGAATCGGCGCGCACATGGCCGTGTCCGGGGAAATGCTTGCCCACGGCGGCCATCCCGCCTTCGCGCAATCCATGCATGACGCCGTTCGCCAGTTCGGCAATGGCGTCCGGCCGGGAATGAAATGCGCGGTCGCCGATGACGCTGCTGTTGCCGAAATCAACGTCCAGAACCGGCGCAAAGGATAGATCGACGCCGTGTACCCGCAATTCTGCCGCCAGCACAAAACCCAGCGCGTGTGCCAGTGACACTGCCTTGCGGTGGTCGCGATCCCATACCAGGCCCAGTTCGCGCATCGGCGGCAAGCGCGTAAAACCGTCGCGGAAACGCTGCACGCGCCCGCCTTCATGGTCGACGGCGATGATCAGCGGCGGA
>JBFKCU010000268.1:0-4307 GCA_041620115.1 Burkholderiales bacterium
ACACCCAGCGATTCAATCTTGCGGAAAATGCGCGGCATTTCGTGGATCACGCGCCCCGCCACCGCCATGTCGACGATGCCGTCAGTCAGTTCGGGCACATGCTTCAACAGGAATTCGGGCGTGTCCCATTCGGGTCCGGTGTCCATCACGGTCAGATAATGGTCGACACCACACCCGATGCTGCCGCAATGGTCGAGCACCTTGCCCTTCTCGCAGATCACCACCTTGAGACCTGCCTCAAGCGCCGGGATGGCGGCCATGCTGCCGGCCACGCCGCCACCAACGACCAGCACATCCGTGTCCAGCAATACGAATTCGTCGCTCATGTCACTCCTGTTCCGCAAGGATCTGCAGCCAGGACATGCTACGCGGGCGACATCGGCAAAACCAGCGACACGATGGTGTTTTTTGAGGATTTTCCTGCTATCGCGCCGCAACTCCGGCACGAAACTCGCGCGGCGCCAGCCGATAACTCTGGCGAAAACGGCGGGCAAAATAGGCGACGTCCATAAAGCCCACGGCAGCCGCAATTTCATTGATGCGCAATGTGGTATGCGCCAGTAATTCGCGTGCCTTCTCCATTCGCCGCGCAGTCACCAGATCGACGAAAGTCTTACCGGTTTCCTTCTTGATCAGATGCGCCAGGTAATTCGGCGACAGATCAGCCGCAGCGGCAGCATCGGCCAGTTGAAGGCGCTGGTCGAGATTCTCGCGCACATGGCGCATCACCCGCGCGAGCGCGTCACGCCGGCTGGTGCGTTGCGCCTTTCCGTCAGCCAGTCGCAACAGGCTGCGTTCGTGACGCCGGCATACCGTGCCGATCAGCAGCAGCAAATGACCGCGAATCAGTTCACGCGAGCAATAACGAGCGCGCGCATTTTCCTCCTGCATGCACTTACAGGCATTGCGTGCGAGAGTCAGATCGGCACCATCGAGCCGGAAATCCATGTATTCCTGGAACAGGAACGGCGCCAGTTCAGGCGCACGTTGCAGCGGCACGTCCTCCAGATCCAGCGGGTCCACATCGAGTTCGGGGCGCAGAAAACGCAGATTAAAACTTACGACGTAAAATTTCGATCCCGGCGGATGCGGCACCCGGTGCACCCGGTACGGCAGCACGAAGCTCAGATATCCGGGACCCAGCGGACGCGCGGTCGCCGCAATGTGGTGCGCGGTGGCGCCTTTAAGATTGAGCTGAATCTGAAAATATTCATGACGGTGCGCATCGGCAATCCGCGTGACGCTCTTTTCATTGCGGATGCCGAAATCAGGGCCGGCGGCGCGATCCGCCATCGAATACGTACGGATCGCGCGCGTCATCACGGCTGTACGGAGCGGCCCGAGGTTACTGGATATCCTTGACCGCCGCCTTCAGGATCGGAGACAGGTTCGTGCTGGATTTTGCCAGCTCCGTAATCCGCTTCTGCTGTGTCGCGCCGTCCATGTGATCCACCGGCCGCTCCCCCTTTTTCGACTCGGCGATCAGCTCCGGATCACTCAGCGCTGCGGTCACCGCAGCACGAAACGCGGCAACGGCCTGCGGATCCATGCCGGGCGGGCCGATATAGCTGCGGTGGGTCTCCAGAATGGTGGCGATGGCCTGCACCGTATCGCGTTTTTTCGCCGGGGCGATGTTCATGGCCAGCGGAATCTGAGGATAATCCGGTGACGGGGCCGAGGTCACCATCAGGATCGGATTCTTGTCACCCGCACGGATCGATGGCGCAGATTCGCTCCAGCCGGTGATGTGTCCGTCCCCGTCGCCCTTGATCACCGCCAACGCGGTATCAGCATTGCCTTCGTACCCGGTAACCGCCTTCACCTTGAAGCCCAGCGCGTCACTCAGCACGGCCATGGTATAGAAATCCTCGTCGGTGCCCTGCGATGGATAGACAAACGGACGCTTGAGCTTGATCACGTCCTGAATCGACTTGAGCTGGGATTTTCCGCCGACAGACAACACCCGCGGCTCGCTGGTCGCGCGCCCCAGATAGGAGAACTTGGTCGGATCGAACGCCTGCGCGCCGGCACTGCCCGCCAGCGGCGCCAGAATCAGAGTCGATACGTTGCCGAAAAAAATCTCGAAACCGTTCGGCTTGGCCCGCCAGATGTGATTCGCCGCCTTGAGGCCGCCGCCGCCCGGCATGTTAACCAGCCGCACTTCGCTCGCCCCCGTGTGCTTCTGAATATAGGGCGCGATCAGCCGCGCATACCGCGTGTGGCCACCCGACGGACCGCCGGCAATATTGATGATGATGAGCTTGTCCTTGTAGTAACCGCTCTTCTGCGCCAGCACACGTCCGGGCGCGCTCAGCACCAAGGGTGCAATGGCTCCGGCGAGAATCAGTTTTCTGCGTGTCGCTTTCATAGTCGCTCTCCTCCGTTATGGATACCGCTCAGTAATACAACGGCGCCAGCAGTCCGTGATAAGGCTGCATTTGCAACGCCACTTCAAACAACAGGTAAACCGCCAGGGTCAGCAGCGAACTGTAGACCAGGCTCCTCAGCCAGGACGCGTATCGCGACAGCCACAGGTAGCCCGCCGAGAACAGGAAGACCGCTGGCATCAGTCCGACAAGGAAAATGATCGCAACGAGCAAACCGATGATGCCGTAGGCCACTGCCTCGCGCTGCACCGGGGATTTTCTTTCGCTCGCCTGCACCGAATCGGCTGCGGCCGCTTCCCGCGCCTGGATCGATATCAGGTCCATCTTCAGTTCGTCGGGCGAGCCCAGGTTGTGCCAGGCCATCTGGATCACGGTCAGCACGATGCCGAACACTGCCAGCGGCAGCGGGATCATGCGCGCCCGCGGGCCGAAATCCTGGCACAGCACGATCACGCCAATGAACACCAACAGCAGCACGATGGAGACGATGTTTTCCTGCGCATGCCGGCTCATCGCGACACCCCCGCTTCCGCGGCCCGCGCCCGCCGGCGCCACCACCGGCGGATGAACGGGAGGGCTGCGGTGAACACCACGAAAATCAGCATCGCCAGCGCGATCGGCCGCTGCAGCAGGAAATCATTGCCATAGAGCGTCAGCGAGATATGCATGTTGCGTTCGATCATCAGCGCCAGCACCATGCCGATAACGAAATTCGCCCGCGAGTAGCGGTACTTGTCCATCAGGTAGCCGGCAAAGCCGAAAAACGCGGCGACCACCACGTCTTCGATGTGGCCGCGGGTCGCATAGGCGCCGACAAAACACACCGCCAGCACGATGGGCACCATCAGGTTGGCCTGCAGCGACGGCAGCCGCGCCAGCCACGGCGTAATGCCGAGGCCGATCAGTGTCACCAGGATATTGGCAATGATGATGATCCACACCATGCTGAACACCAGGTCGAGGTTCTTGGTCAGCATGTGCGGTCCCGGCACGATGCCGAGGCCGATGAAGGCCACCAGCAGGATGGCCATGCTCTCGCCCCCGGGGATGCCGAATGCCAGCGTCGGCATCAGGCCGCCGCCTTCGTTGGCGCCCATGGTGGCGTCGGGCGCGATCACGCCTTCAACCGCCCCCTTGCCGAAACGCTCCGGCGTCTTCGACGTCTGCACCGCCTGCGCGTACGCGGCGAGGCCGGCGACGCTGGCGCCTACGCCGGGCAACACGCCGATCCACAGCCCGAGCAGGCTGGAACGCACCACCAGCCACCAGTGGCTGAAACCGTCCTTCACGCCCTGCCATACCGTGCTGTCTTCCTTTACCAGCGAGCGGTCGACGATGGGCGTACCCTTGATCGCGAGCTTCATCATTTCGGACACGGCAAACAGCCCGATCATCGCCACCGGAAACGAAATGCCGTCAATCAGAAAGTCGCTGCCGAAAGTGAAGCGCGGCGTCGCCGTCACCACGTCCATGCCGATGAACGCGACCAGCACGCCCAGGACGCTGGCGGTGAGCCCTTTCATCAAAGAGCCGTCGCTGAACGTGGCAATCACCGTCAGCCCCCACAAGGCCATCATCAGGTACTCGCTGGGCCCCAGCGCAAGAATCACCGGGCGGATCAGCGGTATGCACAGGGCGAGGAAAATGGCACCGATGATGCCGCCGAGCAGCGCGCCGGTGGCGGAAGCGGCCAGCGCGCGTTTCGCCTGGCCCTTCTTCGTCATCGGATAACCGTCAAAACACAGCGCGAGGCCCTTGGCCGAGCCCGGCACGCTGAAGAGAATGCTGGTCACGGAATCGCCCCAGATGGTGCCGATGTGCGCGCCCAGCAGCAGTGCCAGCGTCGCCGCCGTTTCAAAGCCGTAGGTGAAAGGCAGCAGCAGCGCCATGGCCACGACGCCACCGAGACCGGGGAGAATG
>JBFKCU010000269.1:0-4303 GCA_041620115.1 Burkholderiales bacterium
GTCAGCTCGAGCTTCGTCGTGAATCCGGGGCTGTACAAAACCATCCCTTACGATCCGTACAAGAGCTTTGCGCCGGTGTCGAACGTGGCGGCTTCGCCGAATGTATTTACCGTGCATCCGACGATCCCGGCCAAGTCGATGAAGGAACTGCTGACGCTGGTGTCCGCGGATCCGAAGAAATTCTCGATCGCGACGCCGGGTGTCGGCACTACGCCGGATCTGTCGGCGCAGTTGCTGAAACTGACCACCAAGCTGGATTTCATCACCGTACCGTTCGGCGGCGCCGGTCCGGCCGTGGGCGCCGTAGTAGGCAACCAGGTGCAGATCGGCTGCACGGCACTGCCGCCGACCACACCGCATATCCAGGCAGGGCGGCTGCGCGCGATTGCGGTGACCAGTGCCAAGCGCTCGGGTGCGATTTCCGATGTGCCGACCATGGCGGAAGTCGGGTTCAAGGGCCAGGAGGCCGACACGCTGCAGGGCCTGCTGGTGCCGGCAGGTACTTCGAAGGCGATCGTGGCCAAGCTGCACGGTGAAGTGGTCAAGATGATTGCCAAGCCGGATGTGAAGTCGCGCGTCGAAGGCCTGGGTTTTGAAATCATCGGCAGTTCGCCCGCTGAGTTCACGGCGCAGATCAAGGTCGAAGTCGAAAAATGGACCAAGGTGGTGCAGGCGGCCGGCATCAAGGTCAATTAAGACGGGTAGTGCGCTGATGCGCATGCCGAGAGACGACCATGCGCATTGTTGACATCCGCGAGACGTCGGTCGCCCTGAATTCGAATCTGCGCAACGCAGTATTCGATTTCAGCGACATGACCACTTCGGTGGTTGCGGTCATCACCGACGTCGTCCGCGACGGCAGACCGGTGACGGGTTACGCTTTCAATTCCACGGGTCGTTATGCCTGCGGCGCGCAGATGCGCGCGCGCTTCATTCCGCGCATCCTCAAGGCTAAGCCGGAGTCGCTGTTGAATGCCGCCGGCGACAATCTCGATCCGGAGAAGATTCTGGCCTGCATGATGCAGCGGGAGAAACCCGGTGGCCACACCGAACGTTCGGTGGCGATCGGCACCATCGAAGTCGCGTGCTGGGATGCCGCGGCGAAAATCGCCGGTCTGCCATTGCATGCGCTTCTTGCAAAAATTTACAGTAAAGACAACGTATTGAACAAAGTGCCTTGCTATGTGGGCGGCGGCTGGTATCAGCCCGGCAAGGGTATTCCGGAATTGCTCGATGAAATCCGCGGCAGGCTGGCCGAGGGTTACCGCACCATGAAAATCAAGGTCGGCGGCATGTCGATTGCCGAGGATGTGGCACGCGTGGAGGCTGCGCTGAAAGTGGTCGGCAGCAGCGAGAACCTCGCGGTCGATGCCAATGCCGGTTTCGACCGCACGCGGGCACTGGCCTACGCGCGGGCACTGGCGCCGTACAACCTGCGCTGGTTCGAGGAGCCTACCGATCCGCTGGATTTTGCGCTGCTGGCCGATGTGGCCGCGATCTACGACGCGCCCATAGGCACCGGCGAGAATCTCTTCTCGACGCAGGACGTGCGTAATCTGATTACCTTCGGCGGGCTGCGCGCCGACCGCGACATCATCCAGACCGACGTGCCGCAGTCGTACGGCATTGCGCAGTTCGCGCGCACGCTGGAGATGCTCAAGGAACACGGCTGGTCGCCGCAGGCGGTGTTTCCGCACGGCGGCAATCAGATGACATTGCACATCGTCGGCGGCTTCGGTCTTGGCGGCTGCGAAGCTTATCCCGGCGTGTTCGGCATGTTCGCCGGTTTCGCCGACGATGCGAAAGTCGAAGACGGTTATCTCAAACTGCCAGACCGCCCAGGCATCGGCTTTGAGGCGCAGAATGCGCTGTACGCAAAAATGCAGGAAATGACGGCAGGCGGACCCGCCTGACGCGTAATTTGGTGACTCAAAAGGAAGAAATATGAAGTTGCATATCATGCTTGCTGCCGGATTGCTGGCGGCGGCGCAGCCTGCCCAGGCTGCAGCGGAATACCCCAATCGCCCGGTACGCATCATCGTGTCGTTTGCCGCGGGCGGTCCCGCGGATTTCGTCGCACGCCTGGTCGGGCAGAAGCTGTCCGAGCAATGGAAGCAGCCGGTGGTCGTCGACAATCGCGGCGGGGCCGGCGGCAATATCGGCACGGCTCTGGCGGCGCAATCGCCGGCGGACGGCTATACCTTTCTGCTGACGACCTCGGTGTTTACCGCCAATCCCAGCCTTTATAGCAAGACCGGCTACGATCCGTTCAGGGATTTCGACCCCGTGGTGCTGGCCGCGAATTCGGCGACCATCGTGTCGCGCCATCCGTCGTTCAACGTCAAGTCCATGTCGGACCTGGTGACGTTGTCCAAGGCCGGTGCGATTCCGTACGCCTCGCCGGGGGTGGGCACCGCGGGCCATCTGGCCGCGGAGCTGTTCGTCACCATGACCGGTGCCAGCCTGCAGCAGGTGCCGTACAAGGGCGCGGGCCCGGCAATGACCGGTTTGCTCAGCGGCGAAGTCAAACTCGGCTTCACCGCAGTGCCGCCGCTGATCGGTCTGTCCAAGGCGGGCAAGCTGATTCCGATCGCGGTGACGAGCCCCAAGCGTCTTGCGGTGCTGCCCAATGTACCTACCGTGGCGGAAACCTATCCGGGATTCCAGGTGGATAACATGTATGGCGTGCTGGCCCCCAAGGGGACGTCGAAGGCCGTGGTGCGCAAGGTCAACGCCGACATCGTTGCCGTGCTCGCGCAACCGGCGATGCGCCAGCGGCTGGAAGCCGAGGCCTTTGATGTGGTCGGCAACACGCCGGAGGAATTTGACCGTTATCTGCGCGCTGAGTTTTCGAAATGGGCCAAGGTGATCAAAGCCTCGGGTGCGCGGGTCGACTGACGCGGGCGGGGCCGTGGGGTGCCGCGCGTGGCAGTGTGAGAAAATGCGCACAGATCCCGGAAGCTGGTTTTAAGTCGGCACGCCTATTACATGAAAAGCCTGCAAGAGTTATTTGAAAGCAATCGCCGGTGGTCCGAGCGCATCCGTCGCGAGGATCCGGATTTCTTTCCGACGCTGGCGCGCCAGCAGTCACCGCAGTACCTGTGGATCGGCTGCGCCGACAGCCGGGTGCCGGCCAATGACGTGGTGGACCTGCTGCCGGGCGAATTGTTCGTGCATCGCAATGTGGCCAACGTCGTGGCGCATACCGACCTCAATTGCCTGTCGGTGATCCAGTTTGCAGTCGATGTGCTGAAAGTGCGGCACATCATGGTAGTCGGCCATTACGGCTGCGCCGGCGTCAATGCCGCGCTGAGCGGTGAACGTATCGGTTTGAGTGACAACTGGCTCAGGCATGTGCAGGACGTGCGCCAGAAACATGAAAAACGCCTCGATGCGCAGGCCTCCGCGGCACGGCGCAGTGACCGCTTGTGCGAACTCAATGTCATCGAGCAGGCCGTCCATGTGTGCCAGACGACCATCGTGCGGGATGCCTGGGAACGCGGCCAGCCGCTGGATATCCACGCCTGGGTTTATAGCCTGCAGGACGGACTGATGCAGGACCTGCGCTTTACCGTGGCGTCGCCGGAAGAAGTCCTTTCGACCTACGATTCAGCGATTGCCGGCTTGACCTGATCCGGCCGCCGCCGCGCGTGGGCGGATGTTCAGATGACGCCGGCCGCCTTCAATGCCGCGATTTCGGCATCACTCTTTCCCAGCAGTTCGCGCAGCACGTCATTGGTGTGCTGGCCCAGCAGCGGCGGCGGCACCGCGTAATTGAGCGGGGTGCGCGAGTATTTGATCGGATTGGCCACCAGCGGCACCGTGCCCGACAGTGGATGCGGCACGTCCACCTGCAGGCCGCGGTGTCTGATCTGTGGATTGGCGAAAACCTCGTCAAGACGGTGCACCGGTCCGCAGGGCACGCCCAGCGGTTCCAGCACGGCAATCCATTCCGCGGTGGTTTTCTGTTTCATCGCCGGCGCGATGAAGGCCACGCAGGCTTCCCGGTTGGCGATGCGCAGCGCATTGCTGGCAAAGCGCGCATCGTCTGCGGCCTCGGCGATGCCGGCGGCGATGCAGAAGCGGCGGAACTGGCCGTCATTGCCGACCGCGATGATGATGCTGCCGTCGTGCGTGGCAAAGGTCTGGTAGGGGACGACGTTCGGATGCGCGTTGCCCATGCGATGCGGCGGCGTGCCGCCGATCAGGTAATTGGAGTTCTGGTTCGCCAGCCACGCGACCTGGGTGTCGAGCAGCGCCATGTCGATGTACTGGCCGCGGCCGCTGCGATGGCGCTCTTCGA
>JBFKCU010000270.1:0-4295 GCA_041620115.1 Burkholderiales bacterium
ATGGCCAGTCCCAACGCCGCCAGCAGCAAAGGCAAAGCCTTGCGTAAATTAAAAATAGTCTGCATTGCGTTCTCCTTGTCCATTCATTGCAACGCTCGGGAATATACCGCACTGTGGATCCGGATGCACCAAAACACACGGCGCAGCCCGAAGAGTCGTCCACATTCTGTAAGGCCGTTCTTTGCACGCGACCGCCTGACAGCGTGCCGGGCCTGTATCATCGCAACGCCCGCAGCGACCTTAACCGGAGACCGACCATGAAAACCCGCATCCTTGTTGCAGCCATCGCCTGTGCCGTCACCGGCATGGTGCAGGCGCAGAGCTTCCCGACCAAGACCGTGCGCATCATAGTGCCCTTTGCCCCCGGCGGCGGATCCGATTTCATTGCGCGCGCGATTGCGCCCCCGCTGACAAAAGCCATGGGCCAGCAGTTCGTGGTCGACAACCGGCCCGGCGCCGGCAGCACGCTGGGCAGCGAGATCGCGCTCAAATCTCCCGCTGACGGTTACACCCTGCTGCTGATTTCCGGCAGCTACACCACCTCACCCAGCCTCTACAAGAACCTCAAGTACGATCCGTTGAACGACATGGCCCCGGTAATCCAGACTGAAAACGGGCCCTACGTGATCACCGTGCATCCGTCGCTGCCGGCGAAAACCGTCAAGGAACTGGTCGCGATCGCAAAAGCACGACCGGGCCAGCTCAACTACGCCAGCACCGGCAACGGCGGCATCACCCACCTGTCCTCGGAACTGTTCGCGATGCGCACCGGCATCAAGATCACGCACATCCCATACAAGGGCACGGGCCCCGGGGTCATCGACACCATCGCCGGCAACACGCAGATGATGGTCGCCGCGGTGTCCGCGGTGATCGGCCACATGCAGAACGGGCGCCTGCGCGGCCTCGCCGTGTCTTCGCCCAAGCGCCTGCCGGCGCTGCCTGACCTGCCGACCGTGATGGAGTCCGGCTACAAATACCAGGTCAACAACTGGCACGGCGTGATTGCCCCGAAAGGCACACCGCGGGCCATCATCGACAAGCTCAACAGCGAAATCAACAAGGCGGTCAAGGATCCGGAGTTCGCCAAACGCATCGCGCAGGACGGCCTCGAGCCCGCGGGCGGCACCCCCGAGGCCTTCGGCGAGCTGCTCAAGCGCGAAGTCGTCGAATGGGGTGAAGTGGTCAAGGCCGCCAAGGTCACCGCCGACTGATCAGCCGCTACACGTTACAATCGCAGCACCCACGGCCCCGCGGGGAACTCCCGCGGGGCCGTCTCGTTTTGGTGGCAGAGATGATCCCGCAGCAATGATCCAGTTCAAGAACCTCACGCTCGTCCGCGGCACCCGCGAACTCATCACCGATGCCAGCCTGCAGATCCATGCCGGCTGGCGCGTCGGTCTCGCCGGCGCCAACGGCAGCGGCAAATCCAGCGTGTTCGCGCTGCTGCGCGGCGAGTTGCAGGCCGAGCGCGGCGACTGCACGCTGCCCCCGGCATGGCGGCTCGCCTCGGTGGCGCAGGAAACGCCGGCGCTGGACACCGCCGCCATCGATTACGTGCTCGACGGCGACACCGAACTGCGCACACTGGAACACGCACTGGCGGATGCGGAATCCGCACATCATGGCGCACAGCTGGCCGAACTGCATGCGCGCATGGAAGACATCGGCGGCTACAGTGCGCGCGCCCGCGCGGCCGCCCTGCTCGCCGGCCTGGGATTCGCCAACGCGGAATTCGAGCGCCCGGTGCGCGAATTCTCGGGCGGCTGGCGCATGCGCCTGAACCTCGCGCAGGCGCTGATCGCGCGCGCCGACCTGCTGCTGCTCGACGAACCGACCAACCATCTCGACCTCGACGCCGTGGTCTGGCTGGAACAATGGCTGGCCGGCTACAAGGGCACGCTGGTCGTGGTCTCGCACGACCGCGATTTTCTTGACGGCTGCGTCACCCACATCGCGCACATCCAGTCGGCACGCCTGACGCTGTACACCGGCAACTACTCGGCCTTCGAGGATGCCCGCGCCGCACAGCTTGCCGCGCAACAGGCGACCTACGAGAAACAGACCCGCGTCATCGCGCACATGGAAAGTTTCGTCGCGCGTTTTCGCGCCAAGGCAACCAAGGCCAAGCAGGCGCAGAGCCGGCTCAAGGCACTGGCACGCATGGAACGCATCGCCGCCGCGCATGTAGACGCGCCGTTCGATTTCCATTTTCCGCAGCCGGACCGCTCACCCAATACCCTGATCTACCTGAACAAGGCGGCTATGGCCTACGGCGAGCGCAACGTGCTGAGCGACGTCGAGCTCACACTGACGCCGGGTGCGCGCATCGGGCTGCTCGGCCCCAACGGTGCCGGCAAATCCACATTGATCAAGCTGCTCTCGGGTGAACCCCCGCCGTCCGGCGGTCAGCGCAGCGAGGGCCGCGGCCTGGTCATCGGGTATTTTGCGCAGCACCAGCTCGAGCAACTGCGTCCCGACGAGTCCCCGCTGCAGCACCTGCTGCGGCAGGAGCCGCAGACGCGCGAACAGGAATTGCGCGACTACCTGGGCGGATTTGATTTTCGTGGTGCGATGGCGGACAGCGCGGTGGCACCGTTTTCCGGCGGCGAAAAGTCACGCCTCGCACTGGCATTGATCGTACGGCGCAAACCCAATCTGCTGCTGCTCGACGAGCCGACCAACCATCTCGACCTCGAAATGCGCCAGGCGCTGACCGCCGCCCTCGCCGAATACGAAGGCAGCATGGTGCTGGTGTCACATGATCGCGCGCTGCTGCGCACCGTCTGCGATGATTTTCTGCTGGTCTGCGACGGCAAAGTCGAACCCTTCGACGGTGCGGTCGAAGATTACATCGCGTGGCTCGCGGCACGCCGCACCGCACGCAGCGGCAGCAGCGTAGACGCACCGGACCGGGCCGCACGCAAGGAAGCCCGCGCATCCGCGGCCGCCGACCGCCAGGGCCGGCTGGCCGCACGCCGGCCGCTGGTGAAGGAGATCAGCAGCCTCGAGGCCGATCTCGGCCGCTGGCAGCAGGAAAAACAGCAGATCGACGCGCAACTCGCCGATCCCGCGTTTTACGCCAGTCCCGACCCGGAGAAGCTGCGGTCCCTGACCACCCGGCAGCAGGAACTCGCACAGCGCATCGACGCGGCGGAACACCGCTGGCTGGAAGTACATGCGGCATTGGACGCCATCGGCGAGACATAATCCGGACCTTTGCGCCCACGGCCGCCGGCACGTTTTATGATACGCACCCGTCATCCACCTCCACTTTCAGACCCGCAAACACCATGGATACCGCACAACCCCGTCTCGCCCTGCTCGGCTTCGGCGAAGCCGCCGCCCGCCTCGCAAACGATCTTGCACAGGCCGGTTTCACCAACATCGTCGCCTACAGCCGCAGCGGTGCCAAAGCCCAGCCGGGCGATCTCGCCTATGAGCGCGCGCAGGCCGCCGGCGTGACATTGACCAAAACAGTCGCCACGCTTGCCAAAAAGTCCGACATCATCATCGCGCTGACGCCGGGCAAAGCCGCACTCGCCGCGCTGAAAAAGATCCACAAACACCTGCGCCCCGACCATCTGTATGTCGATGCCAGCAGCAATTCGGCCACGGCGATGGAAAAGGCCGCCGCCCTCGTCGGCGACAGCGCCAAGTTCGTCGATGCCTCGATCATGGGTCCCGTGGACCTGATGGGTCTGAAAGTGCCGTTTGTCGCCAGCGGCCCGCATGCCGCGGAGTTCCGCGACCGCATGACGCCGCACGGCATGGTCATCAGCGTCGTCGGCCGCAATCCCGGCGATGCAAGCGCCATGAAACTGATCCGCAGCGTTTTGATGAAGGGACTGGCGGCGGTATTGCTCGACACCATGGAAGCTGCGCGCCGGCGCAACATCCTCGACGAAGTGATCGAGGACTGCTCGGTCACTTTCAACGACATCCCGTTCCAGAAAATCATCCGGCGCTATATCGGCGGCACCGCCGTGCATTGCGAGCGCCGCATCCATGAAATGAAGGAGTGCCTGGAACTGCTGCACTCGATGCAATCGACCGACCGCACCACGCGCACCACCATTGCCATGCTGCGTGACATGGTCAAAATGAGCATGCCCGAAAAATTCCCGGTCGAGCCCGATAGCATCCACCCGGTCATCGATGCGCTGATCGCGGCACGCGGCGCGGCAGCCTGAGCGGCGCGACCACGGCGGCCGGCGCCGCAATGCGTTACGCTACGGCCGTATGAGCACTACGCACCGACACCATCATCACGGACACGCGCACGACCCGCATGG
>JBFKCU010000271.1:0-4284 GCA_041620115.1 Burkholderiales bacterium
GCACTTGCACTAAGTGAGGTGCAGGCGCTGCTTGCCGCCGCGCAGCGCGAAACCGGCGCGGATCCGCGCCGCCGCGACCTGTTGATCGAAAACCTGCACCGGATACAGGATGGTTACGGTTGCATTTCGGCAGCACACATCGTCGCATTGGCGCGCGAAATGCGTCTGGCAATGACCGAGGTCTACGAAGTTGCAACCTTTTATCATCACTTCGACGTGGTCAAGGAGGGGAGCAAAGCGCCCCCGGCGCTGACCGTGCGCGTTTGCGATTCCCTGTCCTGCGAACTCTCCGGCGCGGGCCCGTTGATGCGGGGGCTGAAGCAGGCCTTAGGCGACGGCGTACGCGTGATACCGGCACCCTGTGTCGGGCGTTGCGAACAGGCGCCGGTTGCCGTGGTCGGACAGAATCCGGTGGCGCAGGCCAGTGTCGAAAAAGTGCAGACGCTCGTCGCCGGGAAAAAAACCAAATGTGCGGTCGGCAAATACGTGGGTTATGCCGAATACCGCAAGCAGGGCGGTTACAAGATCGCGGCCGAATGCCTGGCAAACCAACGCGATGCCGAGACGCTGATCAAGACCATGGAGAATTCCGGCCTGCGCGGGCTCGGCGGCGCGGGTTTCCCTACGGGACGCAAGTGGCGCATCGTCCGCGGCGAGAAAGGCCCGCGCGTGATGGCCATCAATATCGACGAAGGCGAGCCCGGCACATTCAAGGATCGGGTTTACCTGGAGCGCGATCCGCATCGATTCCTCGAGGGCATGCTGATTGCGGCATGGACCGTGCAGATTTCCGAGGTATATATTTACCTGCGCGACGAATACGCCGGCGTGCGGGTAATACTCGAGAAGGAGATCAAGGCGCTGCAGGCTGATCCGCCATGCCCGCTGCCGCCGATCTTTCTGCGTCGTGGTGCCGGTGCCTATATCTGCGGCGAAGAGTCCGCGATGATCGAATCCATCGAAGGCAAACGCGGCATGCCGCGCCTGCGGCCGCCTTATGTGGCGCAGGTCGGACTGTTCGGCTATCCGACGCTGGAACACAACATGGAAACGCTGTATTGGGTGCGCGACATACTTGAAAAGGGCGCCGACTGGTTTGCCGGCAATGGACGCCATGGTCGCAAGGGCCTGCGGTCCTTTTCGGTGTCGGGCCGCGTGAACAAGCCCGGCGTGCATCTGGCGCCGGCGGGCATTACCGTGCGTGAACTGATTGCAGAATACTGTGGCGGCATGATGCCGGGGCACGAGTTCTACGGTTACCTGCCAGGCGGCGCGTCAGGAGGCATCCTGCCGGCATCGCTCGGCGATGTGCCGCTGGATTTTGATACGCTCAATGAGTATGGCTGTTTCATCGGCTCAGCCGCGGTGATCGTATTTTCCGACAAGGACCAGGCACGCGCCGCCGCGAGCAATGTAATGAAGTTTTTCGCCGAAGAATCCTGCGGCCAGTGCACGCCCTGCCGTGTCGGCACGGCGAAAGCACTGCAGCTCATGGCGGCGCCGCGATGGAACCAGGGCCTGCTCGAGGAGTTGTCGGGCGCCATGGCCGACGCCTCGATTTGCGGCCTGGGGCAGGCGGCGCCGAATCCGATTCGTACGGTAATCAAGTATTTCCCCAAGGAGGTCGCGTAGCGTGCGCGCTGTTCTGCGCGCATGCCGGACCGGAGGTGATGTGTCATGACTGCGATGAGTAAGGAAGAACTGGCAGCAATGCCGGTCGAGTTCAAGCTGAATGGCAAGGACGTGGTGGGCTATGCCTCCGAAACCATCATTCAGACCGCCAAGCGTCATGGCGTCGAGATCCCGCACCTCTGTTACAAGGAGGGCATGCGGCCCGACGGCAACTGTCGTGCATGCATGGTTGAAGTGAAGGGGGAACGGGTGCTGGCGGCCTCCTGCTGCCGCAAGCCGTCGCCGGGCATGGAAGTCACCACCAACAACGCGCGCGCACTGGCGTCGCAGAAGATGGTGGTGGAACTATTGCTCTCTGATATGCCGGAAAAGCGTCATACCCGGGCCTCCGAACTGGACCTCTGGGCAGACAAACTCAGTGTCACCAAACCCCGGTTCAAGGCTCGCCACCAGCCGCAACCGGACGTCTCGCACTACGGCATCGCGGTCAATCTCGATTCGTGCATCCAGTGCACGCGCTGCGTACGTGCGTGCCGCGAAGAGCAGGTCAATGATGTTATCGGTTACGCCTTTCGCGGAGAGCATTCGAAAATCGTATTCGATCTGGATGACGCGATGGGGGATTCGACCTGCGTGGCCTGTGGCGAGTGCGTGCAGGCCTGTCCGACCGGCGCATTGATGCCGGCGCGCGACGCGGGGCTGGTCAAGCCCGACAAGCAAGTGCACTCGGTGTGCCCTTACTGTGGCGTCGGTTGCCAGCTGACCTACAACGTCAAAGGCAACAAAATCATTTCTGTTGATGGCCGCGACGGGCCGTCCAACCATGAGCGTCTGTGCGTCAAGGGGCGTTATGGTTTCGATTACGTCAGCCATCCGCAGCGTCTGACCAGACCGCTGATCCGCAAGTCCAATGCGCCCAAGCATGCCGATTTCACGATGGATCCGGCCAATCCACTGGAATATTTCCGCGAAGCCACCTGGGACGAGGCGCTGGATCTTGCCGCGAGCAAGTTGAAATCGATTCGCGACCGGCACGGCAAGAAGTCGCTGGCCGGTTTCGGTTCCGCCAAGGGTTCGAACGAGGAAGCGTATTTGTTCCAGAAACTGGTGCGTACCGGCTTTGGCTCGAACAATGTCGATCACTGCACGCGTTTGTGCCACGCTTCCAGCGTGGCGGCATTGATGGAGGCCGTGAATTCCGGCGCGGTGTCCAACCAGGTCAGTGATGTGGCCAAGGCCGAAGTGATATTTCTGATCGGCGCCAATCCGATCTCGAATCATCCGGTCGCAGCGACCTGGATCAAGAATGCCGCGAAAAACGGCGCTACGCTGATCTACGCTGATCCGCGACGCTCGGAACTGTCGCGCCACGCGAAATACTCGCTGCAGTTCAAACCCGATACCGACGTGGCGCTGCTCAATGCGATGATGCATACCATTGTGCACGAGAATCTGGTCGACGCCGATTTCATCCAGTCGCGGACCATCGGTTATGAGGAACTGAAAAAGAACGTCGAGGGTTACAGCCCGGAAGCCATGGCGCCGGTGTGCGGCATTCCCGCCGAAACCATCAAGGAAGTGGCGCGGGTGTATGCCAAGTCCAAGGGCTCGATGATCCTGTGGGGCATGGGCATCTCGCAGCATGTGCACGGCACCGACAACGCGCGTTGCCTGATCGCCTTGTGCCTGATGACCGGCCAGATCGGCCGCCCGGGCACCGGGCTGCATCCGCTACGCGGCCAGAACAATGTGCAGGGGGCATCCGATTCGGGGCTGATCCCAATGGTGTTTCCGGATTACCAGCGCGTGGACAACAAGGACGCACTGGCGCGGTTTGAAAAACTGTGGGGGATGAAACTGGATCCCAAGCCCGGCCTGACCGTGGTCGAGATCATCCATGCAACGCTGGCGGGTGAGATTCGCGGCATGTACGTGATGGGTGAGAATCCGGCGATGTCGGATCCTGATGCGCATCATGCGCGCGAGGCGCTGGCGAAACTCGACTGCCTCGTGGTGCAGGAGATTTTCCTGACCGAGACCTGTTATTACGCCGATGTGATCCTGCCGGCGACCGCCTGGCCGGAAAAGGACGGCACGGTGACCAACACCGATCGCATGGTGCAACTGGGGCGCAAAGCACTGGATGCGCCGGGCGAAGCCAAGCCGGATCTGTGGATCATTCAGGAGCTCGCGCGCAGGCTGGATCTGGACTGGAATTACGACGGTCCGCGCGATGTGTTCAATGAAATGCGCAAGGCGATGAACTCGATCGCCGGCATTACCTGGGAGCGACTGGAAGCGGAAAGCTGCGTGACCTATCCGTGTGAGCAGGAAGGGGATCCAGGACAACCTGTTGTTTTTATTGATAAATTTCCAACTGCTACGGGGAAGGCCAAGTTTGTGCCGGCCGATGTGATCCCTGCCGCGGAGCGTCCGGATCGCGAATTTCCGCTGGTGCTGATCACCGGCCGCCAGCTGGAGCACTGGCATACGGGTGCGATGACGCGTCGCGCCGGCGTGCTCGATGCCATTGAGCCCGTGCCGACCGTGTCCATGCATCCGCTGGATCTGGACCAGATCGGGGCGAAGGGTGGTGATGTCGTTACCGTCGAGTCGCGGCGCGGCATCATCTCGCTCTACGCGCGACCGGAC
>JBFKCU010000272.1:0-4244 GCA_041620115.1 Burkholderiales bacterium
ACCGTAACCATAAATCAGGACTGAATGGATTTTTTTCGCCATGCTGGTATTGATCTCTTCGGGTTTCTGGCCGTTTGTCAACGCACGTGAATTTTGAAACGGCACGCGCGCATGAAAACGGTGTGTAGTGGATCCCGTAGGCTAACCAGTTTGCTGCACGTTGCCAACTGCTCCAGCGGCGCAAGGCTGCAATACCGCGCGCAGTTGACAGGTTCAGCATATGGAGTTACCGTTTTCTGGTAGTCATTCGTCATTCCAAAGCGGGCTGCGCGACGCCGCCCCGATAATCCACGATTGAGGAGTTTGATATGAAACGATTGCTGATCGCTCTCGCGTGCGGTTGTGCTGCCTTCGGCGCACAGGCACAGGGATTCCCGAGCAAGGCCATGACAATTGTGGTGCCGAATCCGCCCGGCGGCATGAACCAGATCCACGCCCAACCATTGTCTGCGGTGGTCGAGCGGCTCACCAAGGTGCCCGCGCCCATCGTCAACCGACCGGGCGGCACTGCCGCAGTCGGAACGGCATTTGTGGCCAACCAGACTGCTGACGGCCATACCCTGCTGATCACCACACCGAATATTTTCCTGGTGATCGAGAAAGACAAACTCTACGGCATCAAATCACCGTATACGCTGGAACAGATCCAGCCCGTCGCATTGATGAGCGCCGACCCGCTGATCATGGTGGTGCATCCGGCGGTGCCCGCCAAGTCGGTCAAGGAGTTCGTCGCGCTCGCCAAGAAAGCCAATGGCGCCAGCACGTTCTCGTCGTCGGGCCCGTACGGCATTACGCACGTGCCGATGGAGATGTTTCTTGATGCCGCAGACCTGAAAATGCGCCACGTGCCGACTACCGGCGGCGGCCCAGCCATTACCCAACTACTTGGCGGCCACGTTGACGCCACCGGCGGCGGACCTGCTGCTGTATACCCGCACGTGTCATCGGGCAAGATGCGCGCGATCGCCAGCTGGGGCGTAAAACGTCACCCGTCACTGGCTGATGTACCGACGTTCAAGGAGCAGGGTTTCGATGTGGAAGCCTATCTCTGGGTCGGTGTATTCACCACGGCGGGGCTCCCGGATGCGACGCTGACACAGTTGCGCGATGTCGTGCGCAAGGCCGCAGCGGATCCTGCATTCAAGGATGCGCTGGAGAAAGTTAAGATCGTGCCGGATTACCGTGACACCGCGGATTTCAAGGCGTTCTTCGAAGCCGACTACAAGCGCATGGCCCGTGCCGTGCAGAAAATCGGCAAGCTGTAAGAACAATTACTGTTGATGTAGTTCATGTTTGCGGCGCCTGCGGGCGCCGCTTTTTATCAGGAATACACCATGCACATCCAGCGCCTGCAACCCATTGCCGTCAGTCTGCCGATGATCAAACCGGTCAAGATGTCCTTTGAGGAGGTGCTTAACGCGGAAAACCTGCTGGTGCGCCTGGAAACGCGCGACGGCATCGTTGGCTGGGGTGAGGCGGCGTCGGCGCCGACCATGACCGGGGAAACACATGGCAGCATGGTCGCGGCCGTGCATTACCTCGCCGACAAACTCGCCGGCATGCCGCTGGATGACATCCCTGCAATCATGAAGCGCGCCGGCCAGTACCTGTACGGCAACAACGGTGCCAAGGCAGCCATCGAAATGGCGCTGCTGGATGCGCTGGGACAGGCCCGCGGAAAGTCCGTGCATGAACTGCTGGGCGGCGCGCGCCGCACGCGCATCCCGGCATTGCGCCTGATCGGCACCGGCAGCACCGAAGGTGACATCACCGAAACAAAAAAGCGCCTGGCCGAAGGTTATGTCGCGATCAAGATCAAAGTCGGTGTGGCCTCGCCGGATGCCGATGCCGAGCGTGCGCGGGCAATCTGCGACGCAGTAACCGATGATGCGGTGCTGATCTGCGCGGACGCCAACCAGGCATGGACGCCGGACGAAGCCATCCGGTTCGTACAGGGCGTGGCGGATACCCGCATCGAATTTTTTGAGCAGCCGGTGGCCGGTCACGATATCGCCGGCATGGCGCGGGTCGCCGCGGCCAGCCGCGTAAAAATCAGCATTGATGAAGGCCTGCACAGCATTGATGATCTGCGCCGGCACCACGAGTTGAATGCGGCCCATGGCTGCAGTCTGAAAACGATCAAGCTGGGTGGCATGCAGACCGTTTACGACGCCGCGCTGGTCTGCGAGCAGCTCGACATGAAAGTGAACCTCGCCTGCAAGATCGCGGAAGCCGGTGTCGCCAGCGCCGGCCTGCTGCATCTGGCGGCGGCCATCCCCGCGCTCGACTGGGGGGTCAGCCTGTCCAGTCCTTATCTGGCCGATGACATTGTCGAGCAGCCGCTGCGCCTCGAACAGGGGCATTTCACCGTACCGGCCGGCCCGGGTCTGGGCATCCGCGTGGACGAAAAGCAGGTCCGGCGTTACACGCGCGAAGCCTGAAGCAACGCAACATCCGCCGCGCGCTAGAGCTTGATCTTCGGATCCAGCCAGTCGCGCAGGGAGTCGCCGAACAGGTTGAAGGCAAACACCGCCAGGCTGATCGCCAGGCCGGGAAAAATGATCATCCACGGCGCTTCGCGGTAAAACTCGGCCGACGATCCCGACAGCATCAGGCCCCACGCCGCGGTCGGCTCGGTGACACCGAGCCCCAGAAACGACAGCGAGGCTTCGAGCAGGATGGCCTGCGCCATGAAAGCGGTCAGCATGATGAGATAGGGCGCAACCACATTCGGCACGATATGGCGGAAAATGATGCGCGTATGGGAAAACCCTGCGGCCCGCGCGGCGTCGATGTATGGCAATTCGCGAATCGCCAGCGCCGAGGCCCGCACCACGCGCGCCACCTTGGGCACCATCGGGATCGCAATCGCAATCACCAGGTTGATGTCGAGTCCTCCGACCAGGTACTTGCCGAGCACTGCGACGACCGTTAGTGCGAGCACGATGATGGGAAACGAAAGCAGCACATCCATGAAGCGCTGAATCACCATGTCGATACGCCCGCCGAAATAGGCGGATATGACACCGATCACCGCGCCCAGGGTCGAGCCGACGAATGAAGACAGGAACCCGACCATCAGCGCAGTGCGCGCACCGTAAATGATGCGCGAATAGACATCGCGCCCGAAGGCATCGGTCCCCAGCCAGTGCTCCCACGACGGGGGTGACAGCATTGCACTGAAATCGATCACCACAGGATCGTACGGCGCCACGTACTTGGCGAACATGCTCGCAAGCAGCATCACCACGATCACCACGAGACCTGCCGCACCCAGGGGCTGCTGCATCACGAATGACAGCGCCGGATGCCTGCGCTTGGGCATGTCATAAACAATACTTTGGGTCGATGATCCGTTCATCAGCGGTACCTCACGCGCGGATCAAATACGGCGTACATCAGGTCGACCAGAAAATTAATGATGATGAAGAACGCGGCGATCAGCATGACCAGCGCCTGCACCATGGTGAAATCGCCCCGGGTCACGGTCTCCACAAACAGTTTGCCGATGCCATTGAGATTGAACACCTGCTCGGTGACCACCAGCCCGCCGATCAGAAAAGCGAATTCAAGACCGATGACCGTAATTACCGGCAGCATCGCATTGCGCATCGCGTGGCGGGAAATGACCAGCTTCTCGAACACGCCCTTCGCGCGCGCCGTGCGGATGTAATCCTCCTGCAACACCTCAAGAATGGTGGACCGCATCATCCGCGTGGCAACCGCCGAATAACGGTAGCCGACCGCCATCGCCGGCCAGATCAGTTGTGACAGATTCCTCCAGGGATCCTCATAAATCGGCGTGTAGGTCAGCGGCGGAATCCAGTTGAAAGTCAGCAGCAGCGTAAGGATGATGATCATCCCCAGCCAGAACGACGGCACGGCCAGCCCGGCGATCGCGAATACGCGGATTGCCTGGTCGATCCACGTATCTTTAAAAAGCGCGGACAGCGTACCCAGCGGCAGCGCGATCAGAATCGCAAGAACCGTGGCCATGATCGCCACCTGCATCGAGAGTTCGAGCCGGGAACCGATCTCCTCGATCACCGGCTTGCCGGTCCACATCGAAATGCCGAAGTCCAGCGTGACGAGTCCGACCATCCAGTCACCGAACTGCACCCACAGCGACTTGTCCAGTCCGAGGCGCGCACGCTCGGCCGCCAGGGTTTCCAGCGAGACACTGCCGCCTTCCGCCATCAGCTTGAGTTCGACGATATCGCCGGGCGCCAGACGCAGCATGATGA